>NZ_QUMC01000028.1:0-47697 GCF_003481925.1 Butyricicoccus sp. OF10-2
CTGTCGAAAAACTAACGTTTTCCGAGCAGCCTCTCGATCGAAACCACGCTTTCGATCGAATTCCGAAGAAAAAACGCGCCTTGCAGGCACATTTTTTCTTCCCTTGTATAAATTCCGAGATACATGCTCTCGGAATTTATGAATTTGCTCCGCAAATTCTATTTTATGCGTGCTGCCGCACGAAGCAAAAGAGTCGAAATGCAGCTTTTTCGACAGACTGCAAAGAGGTCGAGAAATCGACCTCTTTTTTCTGTGTGACGCAGTTAGTCGTTGAAAAGATACTGCCGCAGTGGTAAAATAAAACTATCTATAATAAAGAGGTGGCATATGGTTCTCAAAAGCCTGATTTTACAGGGCTTCAAGTCGTTCCCGGATCGCACCGAGATCAAATTTCTCGGCGGTATTACGGCGATCGTCGGTCCGAACGGCTCGGGAAAATCGAATATTTCGGATGCCATCCGGTGGGTTCTGGGGGAGCAGTCCTCGCGGTCTCTGCGCGGCGCGAAGATGGAGGACGTGATCTTCGGTGGCACAGCCAGGCGCGGTCCGGTCGGCTTTGCCGAGGTTTCGCTCATTCTGGACAATTCGGCGCATGTGTTCCGCTCGGAATTTACCGAAATTATGGTCACGCGCCGGTACTACCGCTCGGGCGAGAGCGAGTATTTCCTCAACAAAAAGCACTGCCGCCTCAAGGACGTGCACGAGCTGTTTATGGATACCGGTCTGGGCCGCGACGGCTATTCCAGCATCGGACAGGGCCGCATTGACGAGATCCTGTCCTTCAAGAGCGAGGATCGGCGTGAAATCTTTGAGGAAGCCGCAGGCATCACCAAGTTCCGCTACCGTAAGGAGGAAGCCGAGCGCAGATTGTCAGCCACCGAGGAAAATCTGGTGCGTATCCGCGACCTGTACGGCGAGCTGGAAAACCGGCTCGGGCCGCTCGAGCAGCAGGCTGGCAAGGCGAAAAGGTTTCTGCATCTGCGGGATGAGCTGCGCGTGCTTGAGGTCTCGCTGTGGCTGCTGTCGCTTGAGCAGCTCAAGAATGACACTGCCAAGCTGAATAAAGACCGGACAACCTGCGAAAAGCAGCTTGCGGATGCAAAACAGCAGCAGGAAACGCTGTATGCGCAGTCCGAGCAGCTGGCCGAGTCACTGCGCGAGATTGACCGGGAAACTGAGCGTCTGCGGAACGAGCTGCGCGAAGCCGAGCAGTTTGCCGCCGAGCAGATCAGCCGTGAGGCAGTTATTCAGGCGAACATCCGCAACTGCGAGGAGAATATCGAGCGCACACGGCAGGAGAGCGCGCACCGCGCCGAGCAGGTGCAGAGCATGGATGCACAGCTTGCCGAACGGCGCGAGCGTATTTCTGTGCTGAATGAGCAGGAGAAGGCACAGTCGGCTGAACTGGATGCACTCCGAAAACAGTCTGCCGAGCAGGAGCAGCAGCGCACACAGGCCGAGCAGGCACTTCGGCAGGCCGAGCAGGCGCAGCGCGGGCAGGAGCGCACGCTGCATGAGCTCGAACTCGACCGAACAGCCGCCGAGAGCGGTCTGGCGGGCATGAACGACCGCAAATGACGCTGGATTCCGAAATCGCAGCAGCGGCACAGCAGCTGGATACCGAAAAGCAGGCACAGGACAATCTCGAGCGGGAACTGACCGCGTGCGAGCAAACGCTTGCCGAAACGGCAAAGCAGGCGCAGACGGCCGCCGCTCAGGCGGAGACCTGCCGCCGAAAGGCCGAGCAGGCGCAGAACGACCTGCGAGCAGCGCAGTCCTCGCTGAGCGAAATGCAGAGCCGCGTGAAAATGCTGACCGACATGCAGCATGAGTACGAGGGCTTCTCACGATCGGTGAAAGCCGTTATGCGGCAGGCTGAAAAGGGTGCGATGAACGGCGTGCACGGCCCGGTTTCCGCGCTCATCACGACCGAAAAGCGGTTCGTGACGGCAATCGACACTGCACTCGGTGCGTCAGCGTCCTCCATCGTGGTGGACAGCACGAGCGTGGGCAAGCAGTGCATTTCGTACCTCAAGCGCACGGACGGCGGCCGCGCGACCTTCCTGCCGCTGGATACCATTCGGGCAAACAGCCTGCGGGAGACCGGCCTGGAACGGCAGAACGGCTGCTTCGGCACCGCGGATGCTCTCGTCAGATTTAATGAAAAATATAAGAATATTGTGTGCAATCTGCTGGCGCGCACGGTCATTTCGGAGAATATGGACACCGCGCTAGCACTGGCCAAGGCGTACGGACACCGGTTTCGCATTGTCACCTTAGACGGACAAATCCTGCAGGCAGGCGGTGCCATGACAGGCGGCTCGGCCTCCCGCGGCACCGGCGCACTGGCGCGGGCGGAACGCCTGCACGCCGCCGAGGAGCGCGTGCGCGCACTCGAGCAGGAGCGAAAAACGCTGGCACAGACCGAGCAGGCTGCAGGACAGGAACTGGAATCGCTTGCCGCGCAGGCGCAGGCCATCGAAACCGACCGCCGGCACGCGGAGCAGGAGAGAGCCGGACTTGCTGCTTCGGTAAAACAGCATAAATTCCTGCTGGAAAGCCTGCAGAAACGGTATGACAGCCTGATTTCTGAACAAACTAACTTCACAGCAACGCAGCAGAAGTATGAACAGACACTTGCCGCCTGCACGGAGCGCCGGTCTGCCGCAGAGCAGGCGCTTGCAGCTGCCGAGCAGGTCTGCACCGAGCACCGTACGGCAGTGAACGCCGCCGCGGAACAGCTGGCGCAGACGGCTTCGCGCATCACAGCCGCGCAGACCGCGCTCGCGGAGACGCGCACGGCGCAGGACAGCGAAGCACGCGCACTCGCGGAACTTGAGCGGCTCAAGGCCGACCTCGACGCGGGCGTGTCCGGTGCGGAGCAGACGATTGCAGGCTTTGCGGCGGAAATCGCACGCCTGACCGATGAACTCACCCAAGTCCGCGCAGCCAAGCACGGACGCGACACGACCGCCCGGCTGCTCAGCGAACAGCTTGCGCGGCAGACCGGCAGGCGCGAACAGACCGAGGGCGAACGGGTCCGTCTGGAAAAGGCGGCACAGAGCCGCAACGAGGAAATCCTTGAACTCGAACGCGAGACCGCCCGACTGGAAAACCGCGCCGGACAGCTGAAAACCGAGGAAACACAGATTCTGGATAAAATGTGGGAAGCTACGAGCTGACACCCACACCGGCGGCAGAGATTGCCAAACCGATTGAAAACCTCGGTGAAACGCGCGGCCGTGTGCAGGAACTGCGCCTGAAAATGCGGGCGCTCGGCAACGTCAATCTGGATGCGGTGGACGAATTTCAGCGCGTGCAGGAGCGGTACAGCTTTCTGCGGGAGCAGAAGGACGACCTCGAGACCGCGCAGACCGATCTGCGCAAGGTCATCGACCAGCTGACCGTCAGCATGAAGGAGATTTTCGCGTCCGAGTTCGCCAAGCTGAATGTGTACTTCCGCGATACCTTCCGCGAGATTTTCGGCGGCGGACACGCCGAACTGCAGCTTGCCGATACCTCGGATATTCTGAACTGCGGTATCGACATCCGCGTGTCTCCACCGGGCAAGGCGGTTAAAACGATTACGCTGCTTTCGGGCGGTGAAAAGGCGTTTGTCGCTATTGCGCTGTACTTTGCGATTCTCAAGCTGCGGCCTACGCCGTTCTGCGTGCTCGATGAGATCGAAGCCGCGCTCGATGATGTAAACGTGCAGCGGTTTGCAAAATACATTCGCCGCCTGACAGATTCGACACAATTTATTGTAATTACCCACAGACGTGGTACAATGGAAGAAGCAGATATGCTCTACGGCGTGACCATGCAGGAGCAGGGCGTTTCCAAAATGCTGATGCTCAATCTGGCTGAGGCAGAAAAACGGCTCAAAAATACCATTAAGTAATGGAAAATGGAGAATTGCGGCAATGGATATGCGAAGCGCAAAATATCCGTATCGGCTGGATGTGGAAAGGCGATTGCCGGACGGCTCTCTTACGACAGACGGCTATGCGGCGCGGCATCCGGTTGAGTTTCGGCACTGGGGACACGCCCGCGGCTATGTTCTCTGGGGTGAGCGGATTGACCGCACGGACTGGGAAAACTGGCGTATCAACTACTATGGGAAATAATAACTAAATACGGATTCCTGATTTGCAAGATAAAAACATAAGGAGATAAGCATGGGATTTTTTGATAAAATTAAGCAGGGCTTCAAGAAAACCTCGGATGCGGTGAGCCATTCGCTGGACAGCGTGTTTGCGGCATTTGTCAAGATCGACGATGATTTGCTCGAGGAGCTGGAAGAAGCACTCATCCTGTCGGACGTCGGTGCATCCACGGCGGCGAAGATCGTCGCTGAGGTGGAAAAGCGCGCCAAGCTGCGCAAGACCACCACGGCAGACGAGCTGCGCGATTTACTCCGCGAGGTGCTGACCGACAACATGCTCGATAACCAGCCGCTGAATACGGACGGCAAGCCGGCGGTCATTCTGGTAATCGGCGTCAACGGTGTCGGCAAGACGACCTCGATCGGCAAGCTGGCGGCCCGCTATGTCAATGAGGGTAAAAAGGTTATGCTGTCGGCGGCGGATACCTTCCGCGCAGCGGCAGCGGACCAGCTCGAAATCTGGCTAAACGTGCCGGTGCGGACATCGTTCGCCACGGCGAGGGCGCAGACCCGGCAGCTGTTGTGTTTGACTCCATCTCGGCGGCCAAGGCACGCGGCAGCGATATTATCATCGTGGATACGGCAGGCCGTCTGCACAACAAGGCCAACCTGATGAACGAGCTGGCGAAGATCGACCGCGTTATCTCCCGCGAGCTGCCGGATGCGTCGCGCGAAACGCTGCTCGTGCTGGACGCGACCACCGGTCAGAATGCGGTTCATCAGGCTGAGGAGTTCAACAAGGCTGCCGAGCTGACCGGCATTATTCTCACCAAGCTGGACGGCACCGCAAAGGGCGGCATCGTAATCGCCATTTCGGCAGGACTGGGTGTTCCGGTCAAGCTGGTCGGCGTTGGCGAGGGCATTGACGATCTGATCGACTTTGATCGTGCGGCATTCCTGGAGGCCATCCTGCCGCCGGTTCATGAAAACGCAGAAAACGACGAGGAACAGACCGAGGAGGACGAAAATGCAGAGACCTGACGGAAGAACCAAGGGCGCAATGCGTCCGGTGAAGATTACCACTGATTATACGATGTACGCGGAAGGCTCGGTGCTGGTTGAGATGGGCAACACCAAGGTCATCTGCACCGCGTCGGTCGAGGAAAAGGTACCGCCGTTCCTCGAGGGCAAGGGCCTCGGCTGGGTAACCGCCGAGTACGCAATGCTCCCGCGTGCGACCAGCACCCGCAAAAAACGCGATATCAAGTCGCTCAAGCTGGACGGTCGCTCGAGCGAGATCCAGCGTCTGATCGGTCGTGCGCTGCGTGCGGTCGTTGACCGCGAAGCACTCGGTGAGCGCCAGATCACGATTGACTGCGATGTTATTCAGGCGGACGGCGGCACGCGCTGCGCGTCCATCACCGGCGGATTTGTTGCACTGTGGCTTGCATGCAAAAAGCTGCTGGCCGATGGCGTGATCGAGAAAATGCCGCTCACCGCACAGGTTGCAGCCGTTTCGGTCGGCATTTTTGAAGACGAAGCCGTACTCGACCTCAACTACGCCGAGGACAGCCACGCCATCGTGGACTGCAACGTGGTTATGACGAGCAAGGGTGAGTTCATCGAGGTGCAGGGCACCGGCGAGGGCCGTCCGTTCACGGATACCGAGCTGCGCAAGCTGCTCGGACTCGGCAAGCGCGGCTGCCTGACGCTGTGCCGCAAGCAGGCCAAGGTGATGGGGGAAAGTCTGTAATGCAGTTTGTACTTGCTTCCCATAACAAGAAAAAGCTGGCAGAGCTGTCCGCTATCGTGAGCAGCCTCGGCATCGAAATCATTCCGCTGCCGGAGGGTGCGCCCGAACCCGAGGAAAACGGCAAAACCTCGAGGAAAACGCCATGATCAAGGCAAAATCCGCCGCAGCATTCACCGGTCTGCCCGCTCTCGCGGACGACAGCGGCCTGTGCGTGGATGCGTTGGACGGCGCTCCCGGTATCTACTCCGCGCGCTACTGCGAGGGTACGGACGAGGACCGCAATGCCTTCCTGCTGCAAAATATGCAGGATAAGGAAAACCGCGCCTGCCGTTTCGTGTGCGCGATCGCGTGTGTGCTTGCGGACGGCGAAACGCTCACCGTGCGCGGTGAATGTGAAGGAGAACTGCTCCGCGAGAACCACGGTGCAGGCGGCTTCGGCTATGACCCGCTGTTCTATGTCGAGAAATACGGCTGTACCTTCGGCGAACTGCCCGCAGAGGTCAAGAATACAATCTCTCATCGGGCAAATGCTTTGAATAAGCTGAAAGAAGTCTTAAAGGATAAAATATAAGCGAATCCGTAGGGCAGCCCGCCCTACGAAAAAAATATAACGAAATTACAGGAGTTTACATTTATGCTTAACACAAAACAACGCGCACAGCTTCGTGCAATGGCAAACCCTCTGGCGGTCACGCTGATCATCGGCAAGGAAGGCGTAACCGACGCGGTAGAACGCGAACTGGACGCGCTGCTCGAATCCCATGAACTGGTCAAGGGCAAGGTGCTCGAGAGTGCGATGCTGACGCCGCGCACGGTATCCGAGGCGCTCTGTGAGGCCACCGGCGCGGACGCTGTACAGTGCATCGGCTCCAAGTTTGTGCTGTACCGCCAGTCCAGCGATGAGGACAAGCGCAAGATCGTTCTGGTAAAATGAGAACAGGGATTCTCGGCGGCACGTTCAATCCGCCGCATCTGGGACATCTGCACGCGGCGGAACTCGCGCACCGTGCGCTGAACTTAGATCGGGTGCTGTTCATTCCGACCAATATTCCGCCGCACAAGGCGCTGCCGGAGAACACCGCTTCCGCAGAGGACCGGTGCGAAATGGTGCGCTTGCTGACCGAGCAGACACCGTGGGCGCAGCTCGACACCATCGAGATCGACCGCGGCGGCGCAAGCTACACGGTGGACACGCTCCGCGCGCTTCATGCACGCGGTGAGACCGACCTGCACCTGATCGTCGGCACGGATATGCTGCTCTCGTTTGACAGGATCTGGCGTGCGCCGGACGAGATCGCGCGGCTGGCTTCGCTTGCTGTCTGCGCCCGCGAAAACGAGGACTGGGACGCGCTGCGTGAAAAGGCGGCGGCGCTCAAGGACTCGCTCGGTGCAACCGTAGAACTGGTGCAGGGCGACAGCCTGACCATTTCCTCAACCGAGCTGCGGCAGGGCGGTGCACTGCGATGCTATACACCGGAATCGGTCGCGGATTACATCGAAGAAAAGCATTTGTACGGCTATTAAGCCTGTAAAATACAGGTTTGACAGATAAATACAGCAGCTTGTTCAAAACCAGTATTTTTGTATGACTTAGGAACAGCCTGCGGCTCGTTCCTCCTTGTCGGCAAAGCTGCAGTTTTGCGGCAAGAAATACAGAGAAAGGCGGGAAAAGTTATGTTATGTAATGAAGAAATGCGTAAAAGTATCCTTTCCAGACTGCAGGGCTACCGCTATGAGCACTCTCTCGGCGTGGAGCGTGCGGCGATCATGCTGGCAGAAAAGTACGGCGAGGACCCGGAAAAAGCGGGTACTGCAGGCATTCTGCATGACATAACAAAATATCTTTCTCCGCAAGAACAGTTGAATTTATGCGAGAAATACGGTATAATACCCTGTACCGTCGAAAAAAGCGAGCCGAAAATGCTGCACGGAAAGACGGCGGCAGCCATCGCGCGGGCCGAATACCACATGCCCGAGGATATCTGCGATGCCATCGCCTGCCACACCACCGGCAAGAACCATATGACGCTGCTTGACAAGATCTTGTATTTGGCGGATTATATCGAAGAAACTCGTGATTTTCCCGGCGTGGACAAGGCGCGTGAGCTGGCACAGATCGATATCGACAGTGCCCTGCTCTACTGCTATGACCAGACGCTGACCGAGTTGGTCGCACGCGGAAAACTCATCCACAGTGATACCATTGCCGCTTATAATGATATGATCCGGCAGGGTGTCAGCTGGCGGGACAAGTAAAATGGAGGCAGGAATCGTTTGAAACTATTCGGAGGAAGCGGCGGCAGGAAAAACCGCAACGGAGACAGCACTCCGGCACAGCAGGCAGCGCCCAAGCCGGAAGGGAACCACCAGCCGATCTCGGCACCCAAGCCGGGCGGCAAAAAGGGAAAGGCTCCGAAGGAGAAAAAAAAGCTGACACCCAGACAGAAGGGCAAGCGCATTGCCATCGTTATGGCGGTTGTGCTGGTGCTGTTCGCGTGCGCAGCTGCTGCTGCGGTGTGGTTCGTCCGTTCGCCGCAGGCGACGATCAAGGACAAGGAAAACGGCGATAAGGTCGATGTGAGCAGCCTGCTCAACTCGGGCACCCGTATTGACGATGTGTTTACGTTCGTGGTCGGCGCAGTTGATGAGGACGAAACACGAACAGACGCTTTGATGGTCGCAACCATGGATACCAAGGATAAGACCATCAACGTCATGAACATCCCGCGCGACACCATGTGCAACAACACGGCGACCGGCGCGAGCAAGAAGATCAACGCGCCTACGGCATGGATACCGGCGGCAAGGGCGGCAACATCGAGCAGACGAGCAAGGAAATCGAGCGTCTGATGGGCTTCCGGCCGGATAAATACGTTATCGTCAACTTTGACGGCATTGCAGCCATCGTGGATGCGATCGGCGGCGTGGATTATGACGTGCCGTTCGATATGAAGTACGATGATCCGTCGCAGAATCTGCACATCGACCTGAAAAAAGGCCAGCAGCCTCTGGACGGCAAGCAGACCGTCGGCTTCCTGCGCTGGAGACACAACAACGATTACACCGTACAGTACACCAACGGCGATGAAGGCCGTGTAGAGAATCAGCAGAAGTTCCTCAAGGCGCTGGCAGGTCAGGTGCTGCAGCTCAAGAACGTGACCAAGATCCGCTCGATCGCAGAGGCCGTGTTCAAGAACGTCAAGACCGACTTCAGCGCCGGCGAGCTGCTGTGGATGGGCATGCAGGCCATGCAGATCGACAACAGCAGCATTCAGTTCTTTACACTGCCCGGCTACGGCAAGATGAGCACGGCGGGCACCTCGGTGCAGTATTCGTTCTTCTTCCCGTATTACGACCAGACGCTGGAACTGGTAAACAAGTATTTCAACCCCTACGAGGAGCCGATCTCCAAGCTGGACATTGTCGGCGGACCGGATACCACTACTTACTCGGGCGGCTATGTAAGCTCGGGCGAGGAAGATAATGTATGGGGTGACACCTCCGGCTCGTACGATTACAGCGAAGATTATTACGAAGAACCGGATTACAGCTACGATGAGCCATCCTACGACAACAGCGGCTCGGACGGCGATTATTCGGATAACAATGACTACTCGGGCGGCGACAGCGGCGGAGACTATTCCGGCGGCGACTCCGGTGAGGAGAGCGGCGGCGACTACTCCGGCGGCGATTACACCGGCGGCGGAGAGGACAGCGGTGCTTCCTCCGGCGGGGACGACGGCGGAACGTACGATCCCGAGGCATAATAAAGGCAATATACCATAATCGGCAGAAAGGCAAACCCTTTTCTGCCGCACAAAAGGAGTTTATACTTTGACTGCAAAAGAAACTGTAAAGGCGATCTGCGAAGCGCTGATCGAGAAAAAGGCTCAGGGCATTGAGGTGCTGCATGTTGAGCGCCTGACCGAGCTGACCGAGTATTTCGTCATCTGCTCTGCGTCCTCCACTACGCAGGTTAAGGCACTGGCGGACAATGTAGAGTGGCACCTGAAGTACGATCACGATGAGATGCCGCACCACACCGAGGGTTATGAATCCGCACAGTGGATGCTGCTGGACTACGGCTGCGCTGTACTGCATGTATTCATGCCGGAGGCACGCAAGTTCTACAATCTGGAGAACCTGTGGAAGGACGGCACGCCGGTAACGCTTGAAGAACTGGGCATCGAGGACAAGTAAAATACCGACATGCGGCGGCGCCGGGAACGACGTCCGCCGCGTTGTCGCGCTCAAAATCCAAAACTCACTTTAGGGGGAGAATCCGTTGAAGTACGATCATAAACAAGTAGAAAAGAAATGGCAGGACATCTGGGACGAGAAGCAGTGCTTCCATGCCGAGAATGACTCGGACAAGGAGAAGTTCTATGCACTCGTTGAGTTCCCGTACCCGTCCGGTCAGGGTCTGCATGTAGGCCATCCGCGCTCCTACACCGCGCTGGATATCGTTGCGCGCAAAAAGCGCATGCAGGGTTACAACGTGCTGTATCCGATGGGCTGGGACGCATTCGGTCTGCCGACTGAGAACTTTGCCATCAAGAACCATGTGCATCCGGCAGAGGTCACCAAGAAGAACATCGCCCGCTTCAAGAGCCAGCTCAAGAGCCTCGGTCTGTCGTTCGACTGGTCGCGTGAGATCAACACCACTGACCCGAGCTACTACAAGTGGACCCAGTGGATTTTCCTGCAGCTGTTCAAGAAGGGCCTGGCCTACAAGAAGGAAATGAGCGTAACTGGTGTACCTCCTGCAAGTGCGTTCTGGCGAACGAGGAGGTTGTCAACGGCGTTTGTGAGCGCTGCGGCAGCGAGGTCGTTCACAAGACCAAGAGCCAGTGGATGCTCGCCATCACCAAGTACGCACAGCGTCTGATCGACGATCTGGAAGATGTGGATTATATTGAACGCGTTAAGATTCAGCAGCGCAACTGGATCGGCCGTTCCACCGGCGCTGAGGTCGATTTCAAGACCACTGAGGGCGATACGCTGACCGTTTACACCACCCGTCCGGACACCCTGTTCGGCGCGACCTATATGGTAATCTCCCCGGAGCACCCGATGATCGAGCAGTGGGCAGACAAGCTGAACAACATCGAGGACATTCGCGCGTACCGCGAGGAGGCTGCCCGCAAGTCCGACTTCGAGCGCACCGAGCTGAATAAGGACAAGACCGGCGTTAAGCTGGACGGCGTTGCCGCAATCAATCCAGTAAACGGCAAGCAGATCCCGATTTTCGTTTCCGACTATGTTCTGATGGGCTACGGCACCGGTGCCATCATGGCTGTTCCGGCGCACGATGACCGTGACTGGGAGTTTGCAAAGAAGTTCGGCTGTGAGATTATCGAGGTTGTTTCCGGCGGCGAGGATGTCCAGAAGGCAGCCTTTACCGCAAAGGATGAGACCGGTATTCTGGTCAACTCGGATTTTCTCAACGGCAAGACCGTTAAGGACGCTATCCCGGCTATGATCGAGTGGCTGGGCGAAAAGGGCATCGGCCATGCTAAGGTGCAGTACAAGCTGCGTGACTGGGTATTCTCCCGTCAGCGTTACTGGGGCGAGCCGATTCCGATCGTCAAGTGCGACAAGTGCGGCTATGTGGCTCTGCCGGAGGATCAGCTGCCGCTTGAGCTGCCGAACGTAACCAGCTACGAGCCGACCGACAACGGCGAGTCTCCGCTGGCGCACATGACTGACTGGGTAAACACCACCTGTCCGTGCTGCGGCGGTCCGGCAAAGCGCGAGACCGATACCATGCCGCAGTGGGCCGGTTCCTCCTGGTACTTCCTGCGCTATATGGACCCGCACAACGACAAGGCGCTTGCCTCGCCGGAAGCACTGAAATACTGGTCTCCGGTTGACTGGTACAACGGCGGCATGGAGCACACCACGCTGCATCTGCTGTACAGCCGTTTCTGGCATAAGTTCCTGTATGACATCGGCGTAGTGCCGACCAAGGAGCCGTATGCAAAGCGCACCAGCCACGGCATGATCCTCGGCGAGAACGGCGAGAAGATGTCCAAGAGCCGCGGCAACGTCGTCAACCCGGACGAGATCGTTGACACCTACGGCGCAGATACCATGCGTCTGTACGAGATGTTCATCGGTGACTTTGAGAAGGCTGCTCCGTGGAGCCCGAAGTCCATCAAGGGCTGCCGCCGCTTCCTCGAGCGCGTATGGGCGCTGGCTGACAAGGTGCAGGACGGCGACACCTACTCCGAGCAGCACGAGGTTCTCATGAACCGTACCATCAAGAAGGTGGGCGAGGACGCAGACAACCTCAAGGCCAACACCGCTATTGCAGCGCTGATGACCATGCTCAACGAGTTCTACGACAAGGGCGTAAACAAGGCTGAGTACAAGACCTTCCTGGCGTTGCTCAATCCGTTTGCACCGCATATCACCGAGGAGCTGTGGCAGCAGATGGGCGAGACCGGTCTGCTCTCTGTAGCACCGTGGCCGACCTACGACGAGGCCAAGACCGTCGAGAGCATGGTAGAACTGGCGGTACAGGTAAACGGCAAGCTGAAGTGCACTATTAAGCTGGCAGTCGATGCGGACAAGCAGACTGCGATTGACACCGCACTGGCAGAGGAAAAGGTACAGCACGTCATCGAGGGCAAGCAGATCGTAAAGCAGATCGTTGTTCCGGGCAAGATCGTAAACCTTGTCGTAAAGTAAGAAGGAATGCCGGATTTCCGCGTCAAAAAGAAAAAATCGAAAACTACGGGAAAAAGTAGTTGACATTGACGCGGAAATTCGATATAATATCCTTACGGTTTTGTGTACGGATGTATACAAACTGTGCTAAGCGATCCCCATGAGGGGAACGTGCGGAGGGAGGGAAAACTGTGTCGGAGATCCGCATCAAGGAAAATGAGTCTATTGACAGCGCACTGCGTCGCTTCAAGCGTTCGTGTGCCAAGGCGGGTACGCTTTCCGAGCTCCGCAAGCGTGAGCATTATGAAAGCCCGAGCGTAAAGCGCCGCAAGAAGTCTGAGGCTGCACGCGCAAAGAAGAAGAAGTTCCGCTAAAATAGAATTTCCAGAGAGCAGATGGTTAACCGTCTGCTCTTTTCTTTTTTCTGCACCGCCTCAGAAGGGCGCACGAACCCGCTTACGCAGTTTATGTACCCCGATTAGCTGGTGCAAATTAGCAAATCAGAATTTCCGGCATTACCGCCGATAACCCTGCATACACCTGTATAATGGAGGACAAAATTATGAATATAACCGTATATCTGGGTGCAAACGAGGGCCGCGAGCCTGCCCTTAAAACCGCCGTGCGCGAGCTTGGCGCATGGATTGGCGAGCACGGCCATACACTGGTCTACGGCGGCTCACGGGTCGGTCTGATGGGCGCGGTCGCGGAGAGCGTACTGGCCGCAGGCGGTAAGGTCATCGGCGTAGAGCCGCGCTTTTTTATCGAGCGGGAGCTGCAGCTGGACGGTCTGACCGAGCTGATCGTCACCGAGGATATGACCGATCGCAAAACCAAAATGATCGAGCTTGGAGACGCGTTCATCGCCTTTCCGGGCGGTACGGGCACGCTCGAGGAGATCGCCGAGGTGATGAGCAAGCTGGCGCTGAACCATCTGGATGCACCGTGCATTTTCTATAATCTCAACGGCTATTACGACCATATGAAGGCACTGCTCGACCACATGATCGAGATGGAGCTGTCCACCAAAGAACGGCAGAAGAAAATCTATTTTGCGGATACTCTGGAAGAAGTGACGGCTCTGCTGAATTAAAAATGGACGTATCGGGTTTGCGGTCGCGTCATTTTCAATTTAGAAACGGTATGTTTACGGTTTCTTCAAACTTTCTACATACTTTAGACATGGGATTCCTGTATCCTGTAATCACAGCAAGGGAACAGCAAGCTGAGTGCTAAAAACCACTTGCCATCCCTTTTGAAATAGATACTTCATAGGGAATCTTTTTCTCCGACTGTGTGAGCAGTCAATCCTTCAAAAATCTGTCTGGCCCTGTGGGACGGAATACCGCGCAGGCTCCCGGACAGTCCAAAAACAAGAGGTGCAAGACACCCATTGGGCAATACCGCATAATTTCCGCAAAACACCGCGGCAGCGCGACCGGAGTCTGCGCAAGAAGCCGCTGCTTTAATTGCGCGGTGTTGCCCCATACAACGCGCTTTCAGCAGGAACTGAGAGCGCGCATTTTTGCGTTCGGGCAAAATGGGGGATCAAGGCAGTGGTTTGTCTGGTTTTAGCATTTCTATGGATTGCAAAAACAGAACAATTGTTCTGTTTTATTGACATAAACAATGATATGGTGTAAAATTGATATAAATGACTATTTCATATCTGAACAGATATAATAAAGTAAGTAAAACTTCGGAAATTGGGAGTTAAAGTATATATGAGCAAAGCAAAGCCGTCATACGGCAACGAAAGCATCTCCTCGCTGAAGGGTGCGGACCGTGTGCGCAAGCGCCCGGGCGTTATCTTCGGCTCGGACGGACTGGAGGGCTGCGAGCACGCGGTCTTTGAGATTCTGTCCAACTCGATCGACGAGGCACGAGAGGGACACGGCACCGAGATCATCACCACACGCTATGCGGACGGCTCGATCGAAGTCGCTGACCATGGCCGCGGTATCCCGATCGAATGGAACGAAAACGAGCAGCGCTACAACTGGGAGCTGGTCTTCTGCGAGCTGTACGCAGGTGGCAAGTACAAGAACGATACCGGCGAAAACTATGAGTTTTCGCTCGGCCTTAACGGTCTGGGCACTTGCGCGACGCAGTATTCCTCGGAGTACATGGACGTCACCGTCATCCGTGACGGCTTCGAGTACGGCCTGCACTTTGAAAAGGGCGAAAACAAGACCGGCACCAAGGAAGGCTACACCAAGAAGGCGACGAACGCGCGCAAAACCGGCACGACCATCCGCTGGAAGCCCGATCTTGAGGTCTTCACGGATATCAACATCCCTGTGGATTATTATCTGGATACGCTCAAGCGGCAGGCGGTCGTCAACAGCCATATCAAGTTTGTGCTGAAAAATCAGGTGGGAAGCAGGTACGAGACCACCGAATTTCTTTATCAGAACGGCATTGTGGACTATGTGACCGAGCTGGCAGGCGAAAATCCGCTGACCTCGGTGCAGTTCCTCGAGGGCGAACGACGCGGACGCGACCGCGCCGACAAGGCCGAGTACAAGGTGAAGCTGTCGTGCGCGTTCTGCTTCTCCTCGGCGGTGTCGCAGATCGAGTACTACCACAACTCCTCGTGGCTGGAGCACGGCGGTGCACCGGACAAGGCCGTTCGCTCGGCGTTCGTGTCCGCCATCGATGCGTATCTCAAGCAGAACAACAAGTACAACAAGAGCGAGAGCAAGGTCACTTATCAGGATATTTTCGACAGCCTCGTGCTTGTCACCAACTGCTTCTCCACTCAGACCTCCTACGAGAACCAGACCAAGAAGGCCATCACCAACAAGTTCATCCAGGAGGCCATGACCGAGTTCCTAAAGGAAGGACTCGAGATCTACTTTATCGAGAACAAGGCCGAGGCAGACAAGATCGCCGAGCAGATCCTGATCAACAAGCGCAGCCGCGAACAGGCGGAAAAGGCGCGTCTGAATATCAAAAAGAAGCTGTCCGGCAATATTGACCTCGCTAACCGTGTGCAGAAGTTCGTGGACTGCCGCACCAAGGATGCGTCCCGCCGTGAGCTGTATATCGTCGAGGGCGATTCCGCACTCGGTTCGGTAAAACAGGGCCGCGACAGTGAATTTCAGGCCATCATGCCGGTGCGCGGCAAAATCCTCAACTGCCTCAAGGCGGATTACGATAAAATCTTTAAGAATGACATCATCACCGACCTTCTCAAAGTCCTCGGCTGCGGTGTCGAGGTGCGCGGCAAGGCGGCAAAGGACCTTTCTGCGTTCGACCTCGAAAGCCTGCGCTGGCACCGTATCATCATCTGCACCGATGCCGATGTGGACGGCTTCCAGATCCGCACGCTCATTCTGACCATGCTGTACCGTCTGGTGCCAACGCTCATCGAACAGGGCTACGTTTATATTGCGGAGTCGCCGCTGTATGAGATCACCTACCGTGACAAGAGCTATTTTGCGTTCGATGAGAGCGAAAAAGCGGCTATCCTCAAAAAGCTGGAGGGCAAAAAGATTCTTATCCAGCGCTCCAAGGGTCTCGGCGAGAACCAGCCCGAAATGATGTGGGAGACCACCATGAACCCCGAAAACCGCCGCCTGATCCGCATTACGCCGGATGAAGCGGCTGCCACGAGCGAAATGTTCGACCTGCTGCTCGGCGACAACCTTGCCGGACGCAAGGAGTATATCGCCGAGAATGGCGCGGATTATCTCGAGCTGGCAGATATTTCGTAAGGGCAAAAGTGGGGGATAGCGACATGAGGATTCGGCAAATGGACGGCCTGCGGGCAGTTGCGGCGCTGGCCGTGGTGATGATACACGTTTCGGCAGGCCGCATGAACCCGGTCGGTGTATCCTGCAATCAGATAGCGCGGTTTGCTGTGCCGCTGTTTATCATGCTGTCCGGCTACGGACACATGTACTCGTGGCTGCAGCATAGCGGTCAGTCTGCGGTGCAGACGGCAAAGCGGCGGCTGAAACGCGTGCTGCCGGCATATCTGATCTGGTCGGTCCTTTACCTTGCGGTGGACGCCGTGTTCGGCAAACCGCATGCACATCCGATCAAAAACATTCTGACAGGCGGCAGTTACGTCCACTTGTATTACATATTCATACTGGTGCAGCTGATCCTGCTCAGCGAGCTGTTCTGCCGTGCGGTAGAGCGGCATCCGGCGGTGACGCTGCTCCTGTCCGCAGGCCTGACCTTCGGTATGGAGATTGTCCTTTACCTGCTGACCGTCGGTCAGCTGCAGTGGCAGTTTCCGGTGGCGCCGATCAGTCTGTTCGTGTGCTGGCCGCTGTTCTACAACATCGGTGCATGGCTGGCGAAATCTGGTCTGAGCAACCGACTGCGCCTGCGCGTCTGTCTGCCGCTATGGGTGCTTTCGGCGATGCTGGTGCTGATGACGGAAGAGAATTCTGCGGCAGCCTATAAAATGGGTCTGCGGCCGGACGCAACGGTTTACACACTGCTGACATGGGCCGTGCTGTGGGCACTGTTCAGCAGGCTGCCGGAGATTCCGAAGCCGCTGCAGTTTATCGCGCGGCATTCCTTCGGACTGTATCTGGCACATCCGCTGGTGCTGCGTCTGTGGAACGAATGGACGACACGGCAGCCGCAGGTTACTTATCTGCGGCTGTGGCAGATGTTTGCGCTTGCGCTTGCGGGCGGATTGGCGATTGCGGTCACACTGTCTTATCTGCCGTTCGGCGAGTATCTGGGCGGCGCAAAACGTAGAAAGAAAATCCTGCAAAGGAGAGCATAATGGCAAAAAAGAAAACCGACGAACCAAAAGTATATAAAGAACACCCTTCGGTCGATCAGCGCATCACGGACACGCTGCGCGAGAACTACATGCCGTACGCGATGAGCGTTATCGTGTCCCGCGCGATCCCGGAGATTGACGGCTTCAAGCCGTCTCACCGCAAGCTGCTGTACACCATGTACAAGATGGGCCTGCTGAACGGCAACCGCACCAAATCCGCGAACATCGTGGGTCAGACCATGAAGCTGAACCCGCATGGCGATGCGGCTATCTACGAGACTATGGTGCGCCTGACACGCGGCAATGAGGCGCTTCTCATGCCGTTTGTGGACAGCAAGGGCAACTTCGGCAAGGTATATTCGCGCGATATGGCATACGCCGCGCCGCGTTATACCGAGGCAAAGCTGGATGCGTTCTGTGCCGAGCTGTTCCGCGATATCGACACCGACGCGGTGGATTTTGTGGATAACTATGACGGCGAGATGAAGGAGCCGACGCTGTTGCCGACGACCTACCCGAACATTCTCGTGTCCGCGAATACCGGCATTGCGGTCGGCATGGCATCCAATTTCTGCGGCTTTAACCTCGCGGAAGTCTGCCGCACGACCATCGAGCTTATCAAAAACCCCGAGCACGACATTCTTTCCACGCTGCCTGCGCCGGATTTTACCACCGGCGGCGAACTCATCTACGATGAAGCGGAAATGCGTGCCATCTACCGCACCGGACGCGGCTCGTTCAAGGTGCGTGCAAAATGGGCGTACAACAAGAAAGACAACCTGATCGAGATCACGGAGATTCCGTACACGACCACCATCGAGGCCATCATCGACAAGATCGCCGAGCTGGTCAAGAACGGCAAGGTGCGCGAGATTGCCGATGTGCGCGACGAGACCGACCTTTCCGGTCTGAAGATCGCCATCGACCTCAAGCGCGGCACCGACCCGGAAAAGCTGATGGCCAAGCTGATGAAGATGACCACCCTGCAGGACAGCTTCTCCTGCAACTTCAACGTGCTGATTGCAGGCATGCCGCGCGTGCTCGGCGTAGCCGAGCTGCTCGATGAGTGGACGGCGTGGCGCACCGAATGCGTTCGCCGCCGCGTGTTCTTCGACCTCAACAAGAAGAAGGACAAGCTGCATCTGCTGCTCGGTCTGCGTAAAATCCTGCTCGATATCGACAAGGCGATTAAAATCATCCGCGAGACCGAAGAGGACGCAAATGTTATCCCGAACCTGATGGAAGGCTTCGGCATCGACAAAATCCAGGCCGAATTTATTGCGGATATCCGTCTGCGCAACATCAACAAGGAGTATATCCTGAAGCGCACGCAGGAGACCGAAGCACTCGAAAACGAGATTAAAAAGCTGGAGGAAATCGTCAAATCCAAGGCGAAGATCCGCAATATCATCATCAAGGAGCTGGAGCAGATCATCAAGAAGTACCCGTCCGAGCGCCGCACGCGCATCATCACTGCGGACAACGTGCAGCAGTTCGACGAGGAGGATCACATCGAGGATTATCCGGTGCTGCTGTTCCTCACCCGCGAGGGCTACTTCAAGAAGATTACGCCGCAGTCGTGGCGCATGTCGCAGGACCATAAGCTCAAAGAGGGCGATGAGGTGTTCTGGACGGCTGAGGCGACCAACAAGAACGAAATTATCTTTTTCACCAATATGCAGCAGGCGTACAAGGCGCACCTGTACGATTTTGAGGACAGCAAGGCGTCTGTGCTCGGTGATTACCTTGCGTCCAAGCTGGAGATGGACGAGGGCGAAACGCCGGTTTATGCCGTCCTGCCGGGTGACTACAAGGGCAGTATGGTCGTTGTGTTCAAAAACGGCAAGGCAGCCCGGTTTTCGATGGAATCCTTCGAGACCAAGACCAACCGACGCCGCCTGACCGGCGCGTACTCGGATAAGGCACCGGCTGTGGCGTTCTTCCACCCAATCGAGGAGGAGAGCGAGGTCACCATGTTCTCGACTGCCAACCGTGCGCTCACGTTCCGCGCGAGCATGCTCGATGTCAAGACAACCCGTTCCACGCAGGGCGTGCAGACCATGGTGCTGCGCGGCAAGCATACCATTACGCGGGCGTGCCGCACCGAGGACGCCGCGCTCAGCGATAACGCGCGCTACCGCTGTCGCAGTATTCCGTCCATCGGCGCATTGCTTACCGATGAGGATCTGCCGGATAAGCAGCTCAAATTGATTTAATGCGAAACGCAGAGGGTTTCCTCTGCGTTTTTTTCTTTGCACCGATTCTGCGGGGGACACGAACTGCCGCAGGCGTGTTCGTCCTGACGGGGCGGCTCTTTTTCTGCACCGGCTGAGCGGGGTGCGCGAACTGCGTCAGCGTGTTCGTCCCTAACGGGCGGAGAGTTTTTCGCTGAACCTCAGCGAGGGGATTCGCCGCGCCCCGCGGCGGGGCAAGAGGGTAGACACCAAGGTTTCTACCCTCTTAACTCCCACTTCCTTTTGGGAGAGTCTGGCGCAGATTGCCGACATGTGACCGCTGTGAAATAAGGGGAACGGCAGAGGAGTTTTTCTACCGTAGGGGAGCACAGTGTGCTCCCATGTCGAGACATATTCGCAGTGTCGGATACTGTTCTGCTACACTTGTGGGTTCATCTACGCAAGCGCGGCATGACAGTGCCGCGCAACCCTTTGGCACGTTATACCGGAAGGCACCTGCGAATTTAGGTGTTTGGCACAATTTATCCTCGTAGGTGCTGTCTATCATAACGCGCTAACGAATTGCGCGACACTGTCATGTCGCGCCTGCGGAGAGTTGCCGGTCTGTGTAGCAGTATGTTATCTGACACTGCGAATCGGTTGCGAAAGATACGGAAGAAAAAATCCTCTGCCGTACCCCTTTTCGCAGCGGTCACATGTAGGAAATCTGCACCAGATTAGGAAGCAAGGGAAAGGTAGGAGTTCAAAGAGGAAGGAAAACCGCAGGTTGTCCTTCCTTTTTGCCCCCGCGGCGGGCGCCGCAACGCTCCCGCCGTCCGCAGACGGCGAATCCTCCCGCTAAGGTTCAGCGGAAAACTCCCCGCCCGTTAGGGGCGAACCTGCCTGCGGCAGTTCGTGTGCCCCGGTCAGCCGGTGCTGAAAAAACTGCCGCCCGGACAGGGTGAACCGCCTGCGCGGTTCAGGTGTCCTAATCGCCTGGTGCAGCGAAAAAGAGTGCCGCACACGGACATCTGTCCACCCGTGAAAACCAAATATTTTTACGCTTTACACTATAAAAGCGATGTGCTATAATATAGGGTATAAGAGCGAAAAAACGAATGTAGGGAGGGATAGACCATGAATCGAAAGTTGAAGGACGAGGATATGGACATTCTGTTCCGCGGTATTCTCAAGCTGCAGACGGTCGAGGATTGCTACGACTTTTTTGAAGATCTGTGCACGATCGCTGAACTGCGTGCCATGGTGCAGCGCTTTCAGGTGGCGCGTATGCTGGATGAGGGCCGCATTTACAGTGACATCGTGCAGGAGACCGGCGCGTCCACCGCGACGATCAGCCGCGTGAACAAGTGCCTTGTGTATGGCTCGGACGGCTACCGCAAGATGCTCGACCGGCTCAAGGAGGACGAAACAGCAGAGGAGAGCCATGAATAGTTACGAAACCCTGTCGGAATACTATGACCGCTTCACGGATGACGTGGGCTACGAGGAATGGGCAGACTTTTTCGAGCGCCTGTTTGAGCGGGAGGGCGTAAAGCCGTCGCTGGTGCTCGATCTGGCGTGCGGCACGGGCAGTCTGACGCGCATTCTGGCGCAGCGCGGCTATGATATGATCGGCGCGGACGCATCGCCGGAAATGCTCATGCAGGCGCTGCAGAACACGCTGGACTGCGAGCCGCGTCCTCTGCTGCTCAATCAGCGTATGGAAGAGCTGGACCTGTACGGCGCGGTAGACGCGTGCCTGTGCTGTCTGGACAGCGTAAACTACGTCACTGAGCCGGAAGCACTGCAGACTGCCTTTGAGCGCGTACACACGTTCCTCAATCCGGACGGCCTGTTCGTATTCGACATCAACACAGCCGAGAAATTCGCCCGCATTGACGGCGAAAGCTATGTCCGCGAGGATGACTGTGTATTCTGCGTATGGCAGGCGGCGGTCGAGGACGGCCTGTGCGCCTACCAGTTCGATATTTTCGAGCAGGAGGACGATGTGTGGCACCGTGCGCAGGAAACGCACGAGGAGCGCATCTACGAGCCTGCACAGCTGACCGCCATGCTGGAGCAGGCCGGTTTTACCGAGATCAAAACCTATGGCGACCAGTCCTTTGCGCCCGTACAGGGCGGCGAGGACCGCATTTACTTTACAGCACGAAAGAGAGATTAACTTATGAGCGATACGTTACTTCGCGCGATCGCCCGTGATGCGGGCATCCAGATTTGTGCAGCCAGCACGACCGAGCTGGTCGAGCGCGCACACGAAATCCACAGCACCACGCCGCTGGCTACCGCAGCCCTCGGACGAACGCTGACCGCGACTGCCATCATGGGCAGCCAGCTCAAGGCCGAGGACGGCTCTGTGACCGTGCAGATCAAGGGCAACGGCCCGCTCGGCGCGATCGTCTGCGTCGGTGATTCGGACGGCTATGTGCGCGGCTATCTGCAGGACCCGGCTGTCGATCTGCCGCTGCGTGCGGACGGCAAGCTGAATGTAGGCGGCGGTGTCGGCCGCGGCTATCTGATGGTCATTAAGGACATTGGCATGAAGGACCCGATCACGGGCACAGTTGCGCTCGTCAACGGCGAGATTGCCGAGGACCTGACCCGCTATTTCGCGGAGAGCGAGCAGATCCCGTCGGCGTGCGCGCTCGGCGTGCTCGTGGATACCGACTGCTCGGTCAAGTGCGCCGGCGGCTGGCTCGTGCAGCTTATGCCGGGCGTGAAGGATTCCGACATTGACAAGCTGGAGGCCAATCTGGCAAAGCTGGAGAGCATGACTGCTATGCTCGATAAGGGCATGAGCCTCGAGGACATTATCCGCGCGGTGCTCGATGGCTTTGAGGTAGATTTTCTGCAGACCAGTGAAATCGGCTATCGCTGTGCGTGCAGCCGTGAAAAAGTAGAGCGCGCCCTGATCAGCATGGGAAAAACCGAACTTTGCAAGATGGCGGAAGAACAGGAAAATAGTGAGGTAACCTGCCAGTTTTGCGATAAAATCTATCGTTTCAGCCGCGCAGAGTTGCAGGAACTTTTAACACACGCAACGAAATAAAAAGAAAATAAAAAAACTTTGAAAAAAGTGTTGACATTTGGGCACAGGTTCTGTATAATAAACATCGTCGCTGAGAGATACGAACGAAAACGAAACAGCGACGACGGCCTGGCCCGGTAGCTCAGTTGGTTAGAGCGCTAGCCTGTCACGCTAGAGGCCGTGGGTTCAAGTCCCATCCGGGTCGCCATTCTTCAATCGGAAACGATTGAAGAAATATGCCTCTGTAGCTCAGTCGGTAGAGCAGGGGACTGAAAATCCCCGTGTCGGTGGTTCGATTCCGCCCGGAGGCACCATTTTATAATGAGTGCCCCAAGCACTCATTATAAAAATAATCCCTTTCGAGTAAGGAATCGAAAGCTGGCTCTTGGAAATATGCCGGTGGCATATTTCAACCAGCGTGGCTTTTGCCGCAGCAAAAGCGATTCCGCCCGTGAGCGTTAAACCCGAAGCGTCCGGTAACTAATCGGCACTGACAAAAATCGCGTTAGCGCGAAAAACTAAATATGCGGCTGTAGCTCATCTGGTAGAGCGCCACCTTGCCAAGGTGGAGGTAGCGAGTTCGAGCCTCGTCAGCCGCTCCACATGGTACCATAGCCAAGCGGTAAGGCGTGGGACTGCAACTCCCTGATCCCCAGTTCGATTCTGGGTGGTACCTCCAAAAGACTGATGTGAAAACATCAGTCTTTTTGTTTTGCACAAAATCACACGAATTTGCACAAATTCAGGTAAAGGTTGACAAATACTGTAGACTGTGTTATATTCCACTTATGGATGCACTACGGCGTCCATGCAATAAAAGGAGGAATTTAATATGAAACTCAGAAAGCGACTGATCGCGCTGAGCATGGCGGCAGCCTGCGCAGCAACTTCGTTTGCCGGTGCAGCGTTTACTGACCAGAGCGACATTAAGGTGGACGATTATGTGCTCACCAGAATGCAGGAGCTGAACATCATCAAGGGTTACGAGGACGGCTCGTTCAAGCCGAATAAGATCGTTACCCGCGCAGAGATGGCGAAAATGATTTACGTTCTGCGTAATGGTCATGACGACGCAAGTTTATATACCAATAAGTTCGACAGTGCGTTCACGGACATCAACGACAGCTGGGCCAAGGTGTATATTGAGTATTGCGAGGCTAATCATTTTGTTCGCGGTCGGACGACCACAAAATATTGCCCGAATGAGCCAGTCACAACGGTTGAAGCGGCAAAAATGCTGTTGCTTGAGCTGCGTTACAGTCCACAGTTTCTCGCCGGACGGGAATGGAAAGACACGGTAATGGAAAAAGCGGAAAACATCGGTCTGCTGAACGGTGTTGCGGTTGGACAGGACGATCCTCTGCCGCGTCAGTACGCTGCACAGATGGTTTACACTGCACGCAACACCCCGTAAAGATAGCAAAGAAAAGTCCCTCGATCGAGGGACTTTTTTTCATCTTCATAAAATCTAAAGAAATTCCCTGCGGAAAACAACAGAAACCTGTGGTAAGATAGAAGTAACGAAAGGGGGAAGGGAAATGGAAAAGCTGACTGTTCTGGTGGTGGACGATGACCGCGAGATCGTGGAAAGCATTGCGATATTCCTGCAGGCAGACGGATATTTGGTGCGCAAGGCGTACAACGGTCTGGAGGCGCTCGACATCGTAATGACCGAGAACGTACACCTTATCATTCTTGACATTATGATGCCCGAGCTGGACGGAATCAAAACCTTATTAAAGGTAAGGGAAAGTAAAAACCTGCCGATCATCCTGCTGTCGGCCAAGAGCGAGGACGCGGACAAAATCCTCGGACTGACCGCGGGTGCGGATGATTACATTACAAAGCCGTTTAACCCGTCCGAGCTGGTTGCGCGCGTGAAAAGCCAGCTGCGGCGCTACACTCAGCTGGGCGCGATGCAGATAAAGGAAACGCAGATTGCTATCCGCGGACTGGTGCTCGACACCGAGAGCAAAAGCGTGACGGTGGACGGCGAAGCCGTTCGTCTCACACCGCTCGAATACAAAATACTTGAGCTGCTGTGCCGTCACCCGGGAAGGGTGTTCTCCACCGAGGAGATTTACCGACAGGTGTGGAATGACGATATTGTCAGTGACAACGCCATTGCCGTCCATGTGCGGCACATCCGCGAAAAGATAGAGATCAACCCGAAGGAGCCGCGCTATCTTAAGGTAGTATGGGGTGTCGGCTACAAAATCGAAAGGAGCGAGTGAGTATGAATATCAAGGGGATCTTACGCAGTACGGTAGTAAAGCTTATCGCGTTTGCAGGCATTGTGGGGTGCTTCGCAGGTGCACTGTTTCTCGTTGAGAACACGATAACAGATTTTGCCGCGAATGGCCTTGACCAAATGGTCTATCGCTTTGAGGGTGATTTTGCCGACTCGTCCTATATGCATCAGCAGCTCGGCATAATGTGTGCTGAAATGGCGAATGCGTTTGAGGATGGTATGGACGCAGCGGAATTCAGCAGGCAGCATACGGATTTTGCGGGAAACTATTTCGGCAGAATGGGCGATAAAACGGTCGGCGATGACACGCTGACCGAAGCCGCGGCAAAAAAATCTGCGTTTTACATGATCACACGGCCGGGTGGCAATGTGCAGTCCAATGTGGGAATGTACTACGGCTATCCGCTTGCGGTTTACGATGAGGAAACGGACAGTTACGGCTACTACACCGAGGAGGATGCGGCAGAGGAAGGCTGGAAGTTCAATAAGTTCAATCCGTACCCGTCTAACACCCTGCTGCTGGTGCGCTTCACGGACGCACAGGCTGCACCCATCAAGGCTGAGTGGGAAACGCAGAAAACGCAGATTACCGGCGTGCTCCATCGGGCGATTGTGTTGACGTGCATTGCACTGGTGCTGTTCGTGTTCCTGCTGTTCGTCACCGGCCGCAAGCCGGAGGATGAGGACGTGCACCTTGTCACTATCGACCGTCTGCCGGTGGAAGTGAACGTGCTGTGCTTCTGGGCGGTGCTCGGCACGGCAGGCGGACTGAATCTGGCACTGATGGGTGAATTGCTGAACGGCACAAACGACATGTCGATATTGCTCGTACCGTCCATCCTGTTTTTCGTCGCGGCGTTTGCGTTCGCACTTGAACTTACGCTGTCGCTTGTGCGCGTAATCAAGAACCGCAGCTTCGTCAAGCAGTGCTGGTCGATTCGATTCATCCTCTGGTGCTGGCGAACCTTTATTAAGGTATGCAAGTGCATCCGGCAAAGTTTCGGAAAACTGCGCCGCATGCTGTTCCGCGACTACAAAACGCGCAACGTTGTGCTGCTCTTTACGGCGTATTCGATTGTTCTCGCGTTCCTTGCGGCGGTGTTCGGCGGAGTGGGCGGCTCGTTTTTTGCCTTCGTGCTCGGCATGGTCTGGTTCCTCGCGGCAGGTTACTTTCTCATCAAACGCATCACCGGCTTTGAGCGTATCGTGGATGCGCTGCGCCGGCTGCGTGCGGGTGATCTCAGCTTCAAGCTGACCGACATGCCGGAGGGCGTGTTTGCTGAAATGGCCGAGGATATTAACTCGCTTGGTGACGGCATGCAGGCGGCGCTGCAGAACGAAGTCCGCGCGGAACGCATGAAAAGCGAACTGATCACCAACGTCAGCCACGATCTGAAAACGCCGCTGACCAGCATCCTCAACTATTCCGATCTGCTCGGCAAAATGGATTTAACGCCGGAGGAGGCGAACGACTACGCCCGCATTATCCATCAAAAGGGTCTGCGGCTCAAGAATCTGACGAGCGACCTGTTCGATATCTCCAAGGTGCAGTCGGGCGCAGAGCAGATCATCAGCGAACGGCTGGATGCATGCACGCTCGCCCGGCAGGCGCTCGCGGAGCAGGACAAGGCCGTGCAGGAGAGCGGATTGACCGTCAAAGCCGCCATTCCCGAGCGGGAGCTGCCCATTTGGGCGGACGGACGAAAGCTGTCCCGCGTGCTGGAGAATCTCATCGGCAACTGCGTGAAATATGCGCTCAAGGGCACGCGCGTGTTCCTCTCTGTTACAGAGGAGAACGGTCGGGCCATTATTGAACTCAAAAACACCGCCAACTACGAGATGGACTTTGCCGCTGATGAGATCACCGAACGGTTTGTCCGCGGTGACGCGGCGCGCTCGACTGAGGGCAGCGGTCTGGGTCTCGCCATTGCAAAAAGCTATACCGAGGCCTGCGGCGGCACGTTCGATGTCTCGGTGGACGGCGATCAGTTTAAGGTGCGTATCGGCTTTCCGGTGTACGGTATGACTGCAAAGTAAATTCTTCGCGGAAATGGAAATCTTATCTTGTAATTTGGATTACAACCGCTATAATAGGAATTGACAAGAAACTGCGCGAGCGGTAAGGGCAACACCGCAGCTTCAATCATGCGATATTGCCCAGGACAAGAAAGGCGGAAAGAATTATGATTACGACTGCAAGCGAACATCGGGTAGATAAGGTAGAGCAGATGGCTGGCGGCAAGGGACACGTTATCATCGAGCACCTGCTCGGTGAGAAGGAGCTGGACGGC
This sequence comes from Butyricicoccus sp. OF10-2, assembly GCF_003481925.1. Taxonomy (NCBI): domain Bacteria; kingdom Bacillati; phylum Bacillota; class Clostridia; order Eubacteriales; family Butyricicoccaceae; genus Butyricicoccus; species Butyricicoccus sp. OF10-2. The sequence goes on from NZ_QUMC01000028.1 coordinate 27,043, forward strand.
AAGTGCGGCCTGTATGCAAAGGTAACCATCGAGCCGAACTGCACGCTCGGCTTCCACGAGCACCACGGCGAGACCGAGACCTATTACATCCTGAGCGGTGAAGGCTCGTATAACGACGGTGAGAAGTCCTATCCGGTCAAGGCCGGCGACGTGACCTTCTGTCCGGACGGCACCGGTCATGCGCTGGATAATACCGGCGATACCGACCTCGTGTTCATGGCACTGATCATTATGAAGTAAGCGCAGAGACGCAAAGAACCCGAAGCCTTGGCTTAACAGTGATAAGGAAGTAATTTAAACATGACTGTTAGCTGACGGATTCGGGTGCTAAAAAGGACATCTATTCTTTTGAGTAGATGTCCTTTTTTGTTGTGCCGGGAGGCTGTTTTGAATTGGGTCAGATGGCCCAGCGCTGGCTTTCGGTCTGCAGATCCACCATGTGGGTGTACTGGCCGTTCCGGGCATAAAGTGCATCGGGTGCGCCCTGTTCGGCCACCACGCCGTCGGACAGCACCACGATTTTATCCGCACCGGCCACAGTGCGCATCCGGTGGGCGATGATAAGGACGGTTTTGTGTTTTATGAGCCGGGAAAGAGCCTCCTGAATGGCAGTTTCGTTCTCTACGTCCAGACTGGCGGTGGCTTCGTCCAGCAGAATGATGGGCGCATCCTTCAGGAAGGCGCGGGCAATGGAAATGCGCTGACGCTCGCCGCCGGAAAGAGCGCAGCCATTCTCGCCGATGTTCGTGTTCCACTTGTCCGGCAGCTTTTCGGCAAATTCCTCGCAGTTTGCCAGCTTTGCCGCCGCAAGGACCTCCTCGTCGGTGGCACCTTTGCGCCCCAGACGGATATTTTCCAGTATCGTGTTGTCAAACAGAGTCACATCCTGAAACACGATGGAATACAGGCTCATGAGCTTTCCGGGTCGATTCGGGAAACCTCCATGCCGCCCACGGTGATGCTGCCCTTCTGGTAGTCCCAGAACCGTGCCGCCAGCCGGGAAACGGTAGTCTTGCCGCCGCCGGAGGGACCCACCAGTGCCGTGACCTCGCCCTGCTTTGCGGTAAAGGAGACATCCCGCAGCACCGTTTCGCCGGAGTTGTAGGCAAAGCCACATGGTCGAACACGATATCGCAGCCCTGATTGGTCAGCTGCTCGCTGCCGGTCTGCAGGGGAGCATCCAGGATCTCGTTCATCCGCCCCACATTGGTGCGCATGGCAATGACCGCTGCCAGATTCTGCAACGCGCCCTGCATAGGGTCGTACATCCGGGAGGCCGCCATCAGGAACAGAAACAGGGTCAGCACATCGATACTGCCCTGCACCAGCAGCACCGAGCCGGTGAGTGCCACCGATGCAATGCCCAGCTTGAGCACCATGCTCGCAGAGGACACAAACAGCGCTGTTTCCAGCTCTGCCACGATGGACTGCTTTTCCACAGCCCGAATTTTGCCGGAAAGACCGGACAGATACCGCTGCTCCGCATTACTGGCTTTCAGGTCACGGAGGGTTTCGATGTACTCCTGAATGCCGTCCGCACAGGCCATTTTCGCCGCCATGGTCTTGGCCTGCACCTTGTCCTGCACCCGGTAGCTGCCCACCACGATGGCGGCGGATACCGGGATGACCCACAGGGCTGCCAGCGCCATCCGCCAGTCAAAAGTGAACAGGCTCAGGGCAATGAGCACCGTAGAGATGAGGGAGCCGAATAGACCGGGGATGAAGTGGGAACAGTCCTTTTCCAACACCTCGCAGTCTGCCATGATGGTGCTGGTCAGGTCGCAAGATCCCGCTTGCCGAAAAAGGACAGGGGCAGCTTGCGCAGCCGTTCCGCAAGGGTCAGGCGGCGGGTGCCGCTCTCTTTATAAGTCGTAAAATAGGTGCCGTTATACTGGAACCATGTGGTCAGCAAGATCAGCGCAAAGCAGGCCGCACACCCCAGCAGATAAAAGGCGGTTCTCCCGCTCGTTGAGCCTGCCAGCAGATCTTTTACCAGGAGATACAGCAACCCGGTAGGCAGCATGAACGCCATGTTCTGGAACGCACAGGCCAGAACGCCCTTTACAAGCCCCTTTGCGCCCTCCGGGGAGCTGGCCGTGGCGTGTTGAATTTTTTCGATCATCTTTCCCCCTCCTTTGCGACCTTCCACTGCACCGATGCCTGATACTCCTGCCACATCCGGGCAAACAGACCGTTCTGCGTGCACAGCTCATCCTTTGTGCCGAATTCTGCAATTTGCCCATCCTGTACCACATAGATGCAGTCGGCGTTGGCTACGGTGGACAGGCGGTGTGCGATCATCAGCACGGTTTTGCCCTTGGCAAGCCGGGCAAAAGCCGCCTGCACCTTAGCTTCATTGTCCGGGTCGGCAAAAGCGGTGGCCTCGTCCAGAATCAGGATGGGCGCATTTTTCAGCATGGCGCGTGCAATGGCAATGCGCTGCTGCTCGCCGCCGGACAGATACACGCCCTTGGTGCCGATAACAGTATGGATGCCCGCCGGGAACTTTTCTATAATATCCATGCACTGCGCCGCTTTCAACGCTGCCAGCACCTCGGCTTCGGTGGCCTGCGGTCTGCCCAGACGGACATTATCCAGAATGCTGCCCTTGAGCAGGCGGTTGTTCTGGAACACAAAGGAGATGGTATCCATCAGCTCTTCCTTGGGGATTGCCCGCACATCCGCTCCGCCTACTCGGACGCTGCCGCTCTGCACATCAAAGAACCGGCAGACAAGGTTTGCCAGCGTAGATTTTCCGCCGCCGGAGGGGCCTACAAAAGCCACAGTCCGTCCCGGCTGAATCTCCAGCGAAACGCCCTTAATAACCTCGTTTTTTCCGTCGTAGCTGAAACGCACGTTCTGCAGCGCGACAGAAGCATCCTGCGGGTGCTGCGGAACAGCCTGAACCTGCATGGGCGCTGCCTCCAGCACCGAGTCGATGCGTGCCAGCGCATCCGCTACCACCATCTTGTTCTCGCTCATGTACATTATGCGGGTCAAAGTCAGGGAAATCACCGGCGTGATGATGATATAGAACAGCAGGTTCAGCAGAAATTCCGGGGTCACGCCGTGTGTCGTGAACAGCAGCCCGCCTGCAATCAGAAAGGCGAACACGCCGTTGACGGCGGCGGTGTAGAACATCATGGGCAGGCGCAGGTCTTTGGTGTAGGAGATGACCCACTTTTCGTACTCATCAATGGTGGTCTTGAATTTTTTGAAGGAAAACACACTCTGCCCGAAGGTCTTGACCACCGGAATGCCCCGGACGTATTCCACTGCCTCGTTGGACATGGACTCCAAGGCGTTGCCGTACTGCCGCATTTTTTCAACCATCCGCTTGCCGGTCATGGTCGCCATAATGAGGAAAGCCAGCACCACCGGCGCAAGGCTCAGCAGCCCCAACCTCCAGTCGAACGCCAACAGCAGCACCAGCAGCCCCACCGGGGTGGCGATGGCATTGTACTGGTCGGGCAGCTGGTGGGCAAGATAGGTCTCGGCGGCTCCGGTGCTCTCGTGGATGATCTTGCGCAGCTACCGCTGCCGAAGGTCTCAGCAAAGCCCAGCGGCAGCACTGCCAGATGCTCCGATACTGCCAGCCGCAGATTTGTCGCCACCCGGAACGCCGACAGATGGGAGCACATCAGCGCCGCAATGTAAATAATGTAAGACAGCACTGCGAATAACACTGCCATCCAGCCGTAATGAGGAATGTTCACCGCCTGCGCATAGTTTGGCGCCGCGTTCAGCACATCCCGCAGAATCATCCATATGTATACAAAAGGCACCAGCGCCACCAGCGCACTGGCCGCAGACAGCATCCACGAAGCGTAGGTGAAATATCGGTGGTTCCCGGCGTAACCCATCAGCCGGGAAAGATCGGATTGTTTTTTCAATTAAATCACGTCCTTTCTTCCGCATGGCGAAATTCCAGATGATAAGCAAGGCACAAAAGCAGCAAATTTCTTTTTCATACGGTACCTCCTGAAGTTCTTTGGTTAGCGTTCTCTAACTGCCGGATATTCTAACATGATTTGTGCTTTCAAACTATTCCGTTTTGTTTCCTATATTGTTTGTTCAAATCCAATCTTCACGATCTGCATATTCATCACTCCGTCACCGACCCTTGCAAGAAAGCGGAAAAATCCGCTGACGGACGGGTCTTTCAGGTCGTGGTAGCCCAGCATATAGCCCCGGCTGGCGATATGCAGGCGACTGTCCCATGCACCGATCTCGCGCTTGGCGTCCGAAACGGCGAAGTACGCGCCGACATCCTTGATTTCCGCATCCTTCAGCCATGTTTTCAGCATCAGCTTTACTGCCTTCTCATTGGCGGCATCGAACGCCAGTACAGCGCCCGGAAAAGCGTCTGCCATAGCACGTACCAGTGTTTTTACCTGCTCCTTTAGGAAATAGTAGAACACTCCCGCAGCAAAGAAGACCGCACCGCCGGAGGCGTCGATTCTCTCAAACCACGATGTATCGTTGAGGTCGCAGGGGATGTTTTCCTCCCGATCCCTGGCCGGGAGTAGCTCGTTGCGCACAGCGATGACGTCAGGAAAGTCCAGATTGTAGAGCTTGCACTTACCGTTATCGCAAGCCCGACCTGTGCGGTCCAACCCGCAGCCGAGATTCACCACCGCCGCATTGGGATGACTTTTCAGATACTCCCGCACCTCGAAGGCAAGGTCGTTCTGCCGCATGGCAACCTCTAAAAAGCCAAACCGCTGCATGAGTCTGTGGGATTTCTTCTGAAGCGCCGAAAAATTATAGTCCACCGCATTCACCAGCCGCAGTGCCGTTTCGTCCCGATAGAGGCTTGGATATACCTCTGCGCACATTTTCCGTGTATAGAGTGGGATGATCAGCGTTTCCTGTACAGTGTTTTTCTCGATTTTATAGTTCATGGTTTTCCCCCTCCCTGCAAGTAATTCCCACACTCTGCCTCCAGCGCCTGCCATAGGTCTTTGCCATTTCCTCCGCCACCGGCAGTGCGCCGCGATAGCATACGCCGCCGTGGGGCATCACCATCAGTTCCGGGTACTCTTGTCCGAACTCAAAATATTTCAATACTCCGCCACCTCACACTCGTTTCTTTTGATATCCGCAGTCGCAGTAAGGGTCGCCGGAGGCCAGCGTGTACTGCCGCACAAAATTCGTCACGCCGCCCGCCTCGCTCATGGCGTAGTCCAAATGACACATGGCGGGTGTCAGGTCATAAAGCCCCAGCTCCTGCATCAGCGTGCAGATGCCGCATTTCGTGAAGCGCCCCTCATAACCGCTGCCGTCGGGATACTCGTAAAAGTCCATATTCCACGAGTAGGGGTTGCGGTCAGCCGCCTTCCGGGCGGCGGTGGCTTTCATGGCGGCAATATCCTTGGGCGTGAACTTCGACTTGCCGCTTTGGCGGCAGAACCATTTCATCAGCGGCGTCATCTGCGCTTTCTCATAGTAGTCGGTAAGGCTTTCCACATCGGGACGGCGCGGCATGGAGAGGACAAACGCCCCCAGCATGGCGCAGCCAATGATGTTCATGCTGAACCGATCACCTTTTTCAAATTCGGGCAGCTTTGCGATGATCTCACGGTACTTCGGCTTGGCCTTTTCCGTGATCTTACGTGCGGTGTCCGGGTCATAGCCCAGTACCGCCGTCAGCTGCGCTTGAAAGGACTTCGCAAACACTACCCATATGGCTAGGGGCATTCCCATCCAACGCATCTCACTTCGCTCCTTTCCATTCTGCCAGAGTCCGGTTCATCCGCTTCTCGATGTCTATCCGGGTCTGGCGGCATTCCTTGGGATATTTCTTTGCTGCCTGAAACGCCAACTTTACAAACAGACCGGAGCCAACCGGCAGCATGATTTTCAGCATCCCCTCCGGAAAGACAAAGTGGGTGCCGTGAGCATAAACCATTGTTTCAATCTCGCATTCATGCGGCTTTTCCGCAAGGCGCTTTTTCATACGGCGGATATACTTTGCGGTATCCCACAGCGCATCGTCCTCCGCGCCGATCAGCAGCAGCTTTCCCCGGATGTTTTCAACAGGAATATATTCCTCCGGCTCGATCGGATGCATCACCTCGGAATCGTCAAACAGCTTGCGGGAGTTAACCATATCACCAGTGCGCTTGCTCTCTGCGGCGACACAGTGCCAATAGTCGGGATGCTGATAGCAAAACGGCATATAGGGCAGCGGCTTGCCCCGGTAGGAGAACAGCGACTCGCCCTCGACCGGCCATTCCTTGCAGCCGTCCCTTTTGCCCTGCATGAAACCCTGCCACACAAAATCGCTGGGCGTCATGGCAATGGTCAGGGTAACATCCGGGAACATGGCAGCCGCTGTCAGCGCGAGCGTTCCCGTAGTCGAAGCACCGGCAATGCCAATTTTATGGTTGCCGTTGGCTTTCAGCCACGAAATGGCCGTCTCCACACGCTCCAGCGGATAATTATGATGGCCGTAATCCTTTTTCGCAGGCGACATGGTGAGCACATTTACGCCCCGCCCGCAGAGCCATTTCACAGCTGAACGCGCAAGCCGATCCTCCGGATCGTCACCAATCATCGCAATGACCGCGCAGTCCGATCCGTCGGCACACGCCCAGTACGCGCCGTAAAAGCCGGCGGTCTCCACATCAAAGTGCTGATGCTTCATCGCTTTCCCTCCATGATATCCTTCACCAACTGCACCCAGCGCTCCGGATAACAGGCCAGCAGCTCCTCGTGCTGCAAGTCCTGCTCATGAATGGCTGGGTTTGCAAAGTGCCGTTCATAGCGCTCGCGGTATTTCTCACCCATTTTGAGCGCATAGAAAATATGAATCTCTGTTCCCGGAACGTTGATCTTGTCCGGCAGCGGGGTGACAAGGTCGGAATAGAACTGATTCTTGCAGCTCTGCACGGTCACATAAGGTCGTGCGCCGCTGAGCATCTCCATGAACGCTTGCACATAACCGCCCATTTCCGACTTTCGCTGCGTGAGGCGTTTTTGCAGCAATCGACTCTTGAACCGTCCGTCTCGAATAAGCGGATAAATCAGCGGTAGGAGCAGATTTGTTTGCAGCTTTGCCGCAATGGGAGATGCTTGGTCAAGATCAGAGCTGCCGAGAATTCCGTAATCCATATGAATATTCTGCCGCGCCGCCAGCAGCCCCACAAAAGAGCCGCCCAGCGAGCAGCCATAGCTCGCCCAGATATGTCCATCGCAATGTTTCTGAATGTAAGATTCTATTTTCTCTGTTTCCTCCAGCATAGTGGGAAACTCGGTATGTTCCGTTTCATCGAAACCATCGTAGCTGACGCAGAGAACGCGATACCTGTCCGACAGCAGCGGAATGACCCGTCCAAAATTGCCCTTCCAGTGGCAGCAGGTGCCGGGAAGCAGTAGGATGACCGGGGCATTTTCTGCGCCGAAGGAATAAACCTTCATCTTCCCACCCTCTTCAGGAACCCACTCTTTGCCATTTTTTCCGTGTCATCCGATTCATCATAAGCGTCATAAGGCGCGGTGGGGTCGGGAACCCGCTTTCGGAACGGTGAGCAAAGCTTGTCCTTATGGGCAAAGGCGAACTCGAAGTTGTCCGTCCAGCCGGTGTGACCGGTGAGAAACAGCGGATGCAGGTCACGGCTTTGCAGCTTCTGCTCCAGCGCCGCCAGCGACTTTACCGCCAGTTTGTTGCTTTCTGCCAGAGAGGAAATGAAGCTGTAGCCGCCGTCCGCGCCGAACCAGAGAGTGTCGCCGGTGAAGAGATATTTGTCGTCAATGAGATAGACATATGACCCCATGTGTGACCGGGGACAAGGAAGCACTCAATTTTGATACCGTCAATCTCGAAAGTCTCGCCGTCATGCAGCAGCACCTTTTCGTTGTTAATTGTGACCTGCGGCAATTTATAGAGATGGTATATGACTTTTCGCCGCACCTCGCCGGTGAGATACCGGTTTTCAATCTCGCCGATATAGAGCTTTGCGCTCCGGAACAAACCGGGGCTGTCTGCCTCCACCGCGCCCACGTGGTCGGTGTCCTGATGAGTGATGAGGATGTGCCGGACGGACTGCGGGTCGATGCCCAGCCAGCCCATTTTTTCTGCCAGCCGGTCGTAGTTATACCCGGCGTCAATCATGATGGTGGTGCCGCCCTTGCGGTAGAAGAAGATGTTCGCCACCCACTCCCGCACGCAGGCCACGCGCTCATCCACCCAGCCAGTGTTCAGCGGCTTGAATATTTCCTTGCCGCGGTACATCTTGCTCATTTCTCTTTTCTGAAACTCGGTGGCTTTCTTTGACATCGGTATTTCCTCCTTACAGCAGCATTCCGATTCCCGCAAGGAGCAGGGAAATCATGGCCATTCCCAGTGTTCCGAACAGCCATTTCTTCTGCTTGTCTGCTTTCGAGATGTACGGCATCAGATCCTCTGTCCCCGGTATTACCCACGCCTTGGTGTGTCCGACCCAATAGCCGTCGATGCCAAGCCGGTCGATGAGATTCATCACAGACAGGATTACAAAGCACTGCCAGAAACCGCCCCCAAAAGTCTGCGCACCATTGATGGCATACACGAAAATGAGCACATAAGCAAGATATCCCGGAACGCAGATCAGCTTGAAGCGCAGCGAGTTTTGCTTGATCTTTTCCTTTGTGGTCAGACCCAGCGCAACGCACCGTTCCTGTACCTTCGAGTCATACAAATGCACCATGCCGACAGCGCCCTTGTGGATGCCGATGGCGCACACCAAAACCAGCAGCGCCCCCAGCCCCAGTCCTTCCAGAATCGTTTGCAGCAGCATTCCTTATTCCTCCCGCTTCTGTCCTGTCACGCAGAGCCAGCCAATTTTGTTTTTATGGATTTGAACATTGCAGAATTCAGCGTTTTCCAGAAATGTTTTCAGCTCATCGCCGCTGTATATGGTCATACCGCCGATAATCTCCGTCCACTTCTCATCCTTGTCCGTGTCGCCACTGCTCTCGTTGCAGATGAGAAAGGTTCCGCCGGGCTTCAGCACCCGATAAATCACCCGAAAACATTGCGGCAGATTCGGCCAGAAGTAGACTGTCTCAAAAGCGGTGACCGCATCGAACCAGTCATCTGCGAAGATCATATCCGCCACACTGCCTTGCAGGACGGCACAGCGCCCCTCCGCGATGGCGGTCTCGTTGACCTTTTTCGTCTTCTCCACGCTGACGGGCGAATAGTCGATGCCCTTCACGATCCCCTGCGGGTATTTTTTCAGCAGCCTTTTCATGTTCGCACCGCCACCGCAGCCGCAGTCCAGCACCTTTGCATCTGATAAAAGCGGCAGGAATTTCATGCCCCAATCCGCAAGGGGCGCATGGCACAGATTCATCAGGTTCACCATGACTTTTCCACCAAAACCGGTTGGCTTTCTGGTGTTCTCAAAAAAGGACATCACCCATCACTCCTTTTCCACCACAATGATCTTATTGGAAATATTCCGCACGGCGGGCAGCTTTTCCAGCAGTTTATAGATCGGTGCGAATGCCGCCATGCCCTCGGTTAAGCTGTGCTCCTCCACGAATCCAAAATCCGACAGCAGTTCGGCAAGTGCTTTCCCATTCTTGATTCCCCAGTTGAATTTTGCATTGCTTGCGTCAATGGATTTCTCCTTGAAGTGCCGCGCCATCGCAGGATTCATGGTTTCCACAAAGACTGTGGCTTTCTCAAATCGGCGGGAAATCACCGTGAAAATGCGCTGCACATCCGCTTCTGACAGGTACATAGTCAGCCCCTCGATGACGATCAGCACCGGCGCATTCTGCTCGCTGATTTTGCTGCCCCAATCGTCCATGGCAGACATGGCGATCTGCGAAATCGTGCCGCTTTCCGGCAGCAGCTTCTCACGCACGGCCATGGCCTCCGGAAGGTCCAGGTTATACCAATGCGCATAACTTGCCATCCGATAGCACCGGGTATCCAGCCCGCAGGCGATGTTGACCACCACCGCGCCGGGGTGCGACGCAAGCCATTTCTTCGTCATCCGGTCGAGCACGATGGTGCGGGTGATAACGCCGCTGTGCATGGCTGTATCCTTGTCCGCAAGGGAAAAATCGTAGTCCAGCTTTTCGATGAGTTCTTCCGCTTTTGCATCGTGAATCGCGCCGCGTCCCCGGCTCTCCTTCGCCCTTGCGTAAATGGTTTGCAGCATAGTCTCCGGCACGCCGGAGAGTTTGATCTTTTCTCTCATATCATCTTTCCTCCGCTTGCATAGTCAGAAATTTTTCCGCATACCGGCAGAATTTTTCCGGGTGTACCATCACCAGCTCCGCATGGGCCATCTTGGGGATGCCATGGATGCGCGCCTTAGGAAAATAGCGCTTGATGAACCGGATATCCCGCCTGCGATCCTTCTTTTCATCGTCGCCGTACCAGTAGGTGATTTTCGCACCGATTTTAGCGGAGCGCTTCGGAAGCGCATAGTTGTTGGCAGACCAGAATACATTGCGGATCGTCCGATCGGAAAAGGTTTTGAGATAGGCTTCCATGGCGTCGTACTCCTTTTTGGGGTCGTGCCCTGCGGGGGTGAACCGTTCCGGCGGAAAGGCCGCTTCCAGAATTTTTCGGCTGTTCGCCGCCATTTTAAAGGACACAATATCCCGCCAAAGCAGCAGCTTTCGCACCGGGTAGGGCAGCTGATAAGGGATGATCCCGCCGTCGATGATGGCTCGGTCGATGGGCATTTTCCCCAATGCCAACATACGGGTCAGGCAGGCACCACCCATGGAGCAGCCATATGCTCCGTCCAGTTGTGAGATGCCGCGGCTTTTCAGGTAAGAGATCACCTCATCCACGGTCTGCTCGACTGAGGTGAAATCCCCGGGATACTCCGGCTGATGGCCGTCATACACCACCTGAAAAACATGCCATCTCTGAGAAAGCAGCGTGATCGTGTCGGCAAAGGCCCATACAGGCTCTGCCGTGCAGGGGAAAAACAGCAGCGTCCGCTCCTGCGCCTGCCCGTGTTCCAATATCTGCATGGATCACCCCTCCGATTTCACGCACTCTGCATAGGTCAGCGGGAACGAGGCTTTCAGCACGGCGCTTTTCTGCACCGTCCAGCCGTTTTCCCGGAGAAATGCCAGATATTCGTGACTTGTCCACTTGCTGTGGAGAGGGAAGCCCGCCAGCTTCATGAAAAATGCTTTGCCCTTTCCACGAAAGTCATTACCGGCATGAGTAAAGGTCGGTGCGACCAGTATCCCGTCCTCTTTCAGCACCCGACGAATTTCAGAGAGGGCTGTTTCCGGCTCCGGCACGATATGCAGCGCATTGGCCACGATGACCACGTCAAAGCTTTCGTCGGCATAAGGCAGGTGGAACATATCCTGCACGGAGAAATGCAGCTTGGTGGATCGGTTGTCCCGCTTCGCTTCTGCGATCATCTCCGGCGAAGCGTCTGTGGCATCAATATGAGCGGCACTGTTTACAATGTTTTTGGCAATCAGCCCCGTGCCTGTGGCCAGCTCCAGCACGGTTTTGTGCCGCACCACGGGGCGCAGCAGCTCGTACATCTGCTCATAAGCTGCGGCGTCCTTTCGCATGAAGCGGTCGTACCGCCCGGCGTTTTTATCCCAGAAATTTTGACTGTTTCTCATGATTTCGCCCTCACAACGAGATGTTAAACTACTCTAACTCACACAGATGACACAAGCGAGTTAGAATAAGCTAACTGTATCCCTTTTGAAAAGCCGCATCACTGCGGCTTTTCCGCTTATGCAAATAGCTCCCGGCAGGCGCCCCGCACCAGCGTTTCCAGCACCTGCGGGTAAAGCACCCCAATCTGCTCCTGATGGGAGACGGTTAAAATCAAGCCCCGCACTGTGGCGGCAGCCAGCGCCATACCGCCCTTGGGCTGCAAGCCGCCCATCTCCAGCAGGGTACGGATGTGCGTCTCGCCATCGTGGTAGTGGGCGGTCTTCACTTCCTCCGGCAGTCGGTGCAGGAGAAAATCCGCGTCATTTTCGATGAACACAAAGGCTTTTGTCTTGGAGAGCCAACGGCAGACCGCTAGGATCGCTGCTGCCGTGCGGTCGGCAGGCAATAAGGCTGTATTTTCCTGCAAAGACTTCTGCGCCGCCGCGAAGCACTCGGTATGAATGTCCTCCAGTACAGCGAAAAACAGCAGCTCTTTGGAATCAAAGAATTTATAAAACGATCCCTTGGAAATACCGACGGAATTTGTCAGCTGCTCCACTGAGGTTTTCCGCATCCCGATGGTAATGCCGCAGCGCCGGGCTTCCCGGATTAGGTCATTGCGGATCTGTTCATTCTGTTCATCTGTAAAAGCCACTGCGCACGCTCCTTGGATTTATGACCATATTGTTCATTTCAGTCAAATTGTAGCACGATCCGAAGATGTTGTCAACGGCGTCGTTTTGCTTTCCATCATGATCAAATCAGATCCAGCCTTTCCATCTCAAACGGCACAACCACGGATTTCAGCAGTCTCGTCTCCGGCAAACCCTGCACAAACCGTATCGCCGTCTTTGCAAAGATATTGCTTTTCACCGTGTCCCAATCCGCCAGCTTTACGATCTCCGCCATGCCGTTTTCAAAATCCAACCGAAGCTTGTCCCATTCGCCGTCGTTGTCTGCCTGATACAGGTAGACAGCGGCGGCTATTTTTTCCTTCTTGCGGCGCTCGGTCTGTTTCAGCGTCACGGTATGGATCACACCGCTTTCCAGCAGCTTCCGCCGCAGTTTGTCTAATGTACGCCGGTAGAACCGCTCCGCACCGCTGGCTGTCGTTCCTTCAAAATCCACCGCTAAATCTTCAAAGGTGGACTGCGTGGACAAGGGGCTGACGCGCCCGCAGGTCATGCAGATGGCGTTCCGCTTTTCCAGATACCATTGCTCTTTGTAGGAAAGCTGCTCAAACGCCGCCGTGACCGTCTTTGCCTGAATCCCGTTCCAGAGGATTTCGGCGTAGTTCCAGCTATCGTCGCGCGTCACATCCTCGCCGGTTTCTTCGCCGTCCTCATCCTGCTCCGTGCGGTAGAGGGAAACAATGCTGCGGTTGCGCTGGGCAATAGTCAGCAGCTCATCCGCAGATACGCTATCGTCCTTGTACCCGCTTTGAGCGGCAAACGCGGAAACTATCTCCGCGCGTCTCTTACCCGAATTGTTATAGATTGCGCCGATCTGACGCACACGCCGGTACTCCGCAAGACTGGCAAAGGAACCGACTTCTCCCATCATACGGCAGAACAGCAGCCCGTCCTGAATATAATGCTTTGCGTATTTCAGGAATTCTGTTTCCTGCGCCGGGTCGAACCTCGGCAGGCAAAACAGCAGCATTTGCAGGAGTTCCAGCTTATAGTCCAGAAACCGCGCCGGGTCGTAGCGGTCAATGCCATTGCGGGTGAGAAATCGGTAAATCACGCTGTTCAGACGCTTTTCAAAGTGGTGCAGGAAGAAGGAAAAGTATGCAAGGTCTTTGTGACGGACAGTTTCGCGTATGTAGTCGTTCAGCTCCATTTGCGGCGGTTCCGGGTCAAGCTGAAAGACGTTCCGGACTTCGCACATGGTCAGGCTGTCCTCATTGGCGAACGGCACTTTGGACGCATAACCGGACAGCTCCCATGTGTAGCCCGCAAGCTGTGCCGGTATCAGTTTGTTACGGTTATCCTCCATGTCTGCACCTCCCACCGCTATGGCGTTCCATTACCGCTCCATCGTTTCCTTCGCTTCCGCCAGCAGAGCCGCCTGCTCCATCTCGGCGGCATAGCCGCCCTGCGCATAGCCGCTGTCTTGCAGGGCTTTCTCCAGCTTGCTTTTTGCCAGTGCTTTCATTGCGGCGGCGGTCTGCTCATCGAGTGTGCCGCGGCCAAGATACTGCGTGATCGTGTTGAACCGCTTCGTATAGATTTTCTTGATGGGATGGTCGGCGGCAAGCTCCCGTCCACGAAGATTCCCGACTTGGCGGCAGGTGCGCCCACGTTTGTCTCCGGGAGCCAGACCGTCACAGTACTTGGCATATCTTGCGTCAGTGGTCAGAAACCATTTCCCACAGACCGCGCATTTCCTCGGCGCGTGTCCGACGCATAAACCTTCAAAAAGATCGGCGCGGAACATCCCAACGAAGGATACAAAATGCATCCGCTTGACAAGCTGCGCCTGCGTATTTCCGAGACGGATCGCAGGGACATACTGCACTGTCGCATTGGTCAGTGCCATCCATGAGGGATTGCTTTCCTCCAGAGTCACGTTTTCCTTGAAAAACTACCCGAATGCAGCGGCGTATCCCGCAGGCGTTCGTATTTCGGCATTCTCTTGCAGAAATTCTGCAAACGCCGTCATAGTTTTCTTGTACTGGTGCAGGGAATAGCTCAAATGCCCCAGCACTGGAATAACGCGCACCAGCAGCGCCGCCAAGGGATGCGCTCCTGTGATATTGCTGGCTGCCTGCTGCTCCATCGGGAGCTGCAAATACTCGTTCAGCTCGGTAAATGCTTCCTCGGAAAACGCCTGCATGAGATAATCTTCAAACTGCTTTCTGTCCAAGCGGGAGAACGGTTGGACATCATGCAGCGCATGAATGATGGTCTGTCCCGCCTCCTGCGCTTTTGGAAGAAGCTGCCTATCCACATTCTTTGCCCCGATGCCGGTCAGCAGCAGATTCAAGGTCATGCACGGCTGGTCCAACCGCGCAATCGTTCCGTCGGGGATATTCAGTACCGCACAGCCAATCGTGCCGGTCGGCATGACGCTGCCTGCGTAGGTTACGGTATCCTGCCAGAAATCCAGAGACAGCACATTGTGACGGATAAGCTCCTGTGCCATGCTGCGTCCTCCTGTCATGTTTTTCTATTTTAATTATACCACGAGAATATGAACGTGGAAAGACCTGTCATGTTTTTTAAATGAACTTGTCATGCCATCCGCCTGCTTTTTGCGAATCCGAACATAAAACAGGCAGAGAGGTGTGAAAGCTGCCTCTCCAATCTATTTTACGGAGGATAACGCATGAATTGTTTTCAGAACGTCAAATATGGCGTAAGCTGCCGGGAGGCGGCGGAGCGGTACGGCGTGGAGGTCAACCACTGCGGCATGGCGCTTTGCCCGTTCCACAATGACCGGCATCCCAGCCTGTATGCGGCAGACGATCACTATTATTGCTTCGCCTGCGGGGAGCACGGAGATGTGATCGACTTTGCCGCAAAGCTATTCGGCTTGCCGCTCTACGAGGCGGCGCAGCGTTTGGCAACAGACTTTCACCTCACACCGGACAAACCGCCCAGCGCAGCGGCGCTCCACGCAAAGCGTGTCCGAACAGAAGCACAGCAGCTCAGAGAAAACGAGTGGCTGTGCTTTTCTATTCTATCAGATTATGCCCGTGTGCTGCGGGACTGGAAGGTACGCTGTGCGCTGCAATCTTCGGAGGAAGCGCCGGATGAACGATTTGCAGAAGCCTGCCACAAGCTGGATAAAGTGGAGTATTACTTGGATATTCTGTGCGAGGGTGATTCCTATGAACGTGCCGAAGTGGTCAGTTATCTGCTTGCAGATGGTCGGTTGGACAAGCTCAAGAAAACAATCGATGGGAGGGACGCCGCGTGAACAAGAAGTATGCAGGGCTTGATTTCCCAGCATGGTTCGACGGCAAGGACATCAATGAGGCAGCCTTTTGCCGGGAGTTTTTGTCAAAGAACAAGCTCATCTATGCGGACAACGCATTTTTCACACCGGATGGGCGGCTGACAGACCCGCTGCTGCTGAACGAGAAAATCTATGCCGAACTGGAGTGCTGTGCCGCAAAAAAACATTCCGCACGCCATTTCCAAGATCGTGGAGATCATGAAGCTGGCGGCTCATGCAGAGAGCTTCCCGCCGAAGCCGGATGAGATTCATGTGCAGAACGGGACGTTCCGCATCGATGGCAGCTTTCTCGCAGGACGTTCTGAAATCGTGCGCAGCCGGTTTCCCATTGCTTACAATCCGCAGGCGGAGGAGCCGGTTGTCTGGCTGCGTTTTCTCTCCGATCTGCTCTACCCGGAGGACATTCCCACCTTTCAGGAATATATCGGCTATTGCCTCGTTCCCAGCACCAAGGGGCAGCGCATGATGATCCTCAAGGGCGAGGGCGGCGAAGGAAAATCGCAAATCGGTCCCGTGCTGGCGCGGCTGTTTGGCTGCAATATGAAGGACGGCAGCATCGCAAAAATTTCCGACAACCGGTTTGCCCGCGCCGATCTGGAGCACATTCATCTTCTTGTGGATGACGATATGAAAATGGAGGCTCTGAAGCAGACCAACTATGTCAAATCCATCGTTACCGCACAGGATAAGATGGATCTGGAACGCAAAAGCGTCCAGAGCTATCAGGGGTGGATGTATGCCCGGCTGCTGGCATTCTCCAATGGCGATCTGCAATCCCTCTACGACCGCAGCAACGGCTTTTACCGCCGCCAACTGATCCTGACCACAAAAGAGAAGCCTGCCAATCGTGTGGACGATCCTGACATTGCCGAGAAGATGAAGCGAGAGGTCGAGGGCATTTTTCTCTGGGCGCTTGAGGGCTTGCAGCGGCTTGCGGCAAACAGCTTCCGATTCACGGAAAGCCCCCGGACACTGAACAATCGGGAGTACGTCAAGCGTGACGCCAACAATGCCATCGACTTTATGGAATCCACCGGCTATATTCGGCTGAAGGCGGATATGTCTGTCACCTCCAAGGAGCTGTATGCCATTTACGGAATCTGGTGCGATGAAAACGGGCTGACACCTATCAGGCAGCGCTCGTTCAGCGATTTTTTGATGCGGAATCTGAAAACGTACAATCTGGAGCATACGAATACCGTCACGAACGCTACCGGGCGCAGAGTGTGGGGGTATCTGGGCATCGAGCCGCTGATCAGTCCCCATATATCTGAGAATTGGAGCAAATCGCTATGTACGTATGTACCGGAAAGCTGACGCGCACCCAATCGTGAACAAATCTGCCCATGCCGTGAAATGCTGCCTGCCCTGCACCATCGGTACGTATGTACACAGCAAAATGCCCTAATTCTACTATGTACAGAGTAGCGGTGAGATGCCCAAAAAGGCACTTTGAAATCAATCCTTGTGAAATTCATGAAAATTTTCACTGTAAGCCGAACGCAATGCACCGTCCGGTGGTTTACCGTAGTGTGAAGCCATTGCACTGGGATGTGGTATATCCCACCGTTCCGCATGACCTCGCCCAGAACGATGAAGCTGATAGGGTGCTGCTGCGAATAGGGCATCACGGGCGGAAATCTGAGCGGATTTGCGGCACGGAGGATTTTTTATTCCACCGCACACCAGCATTACCGATACGAAACCACACTACACGAAATTACGGAGGTAAAAATTGATGAAATCCAATCTGAGAAACGAAATCAAATCGTACATCGTCCGTCAAGGAATGACCATGCAGGGGGTGGTCGATCTGCTGCATGACGAACACGGCTGGTCTGACAGCGTATCCAACCTGTCCAACAAGCTCCAGCGGGAGTCCCTACGCTACACAGAGGCTGTTCAGCTTGCCGACGCGCTGAGGTATGAAATCGTCTGGCAGCGAAAGAAAAACTGACGAACCGAGAATATCCCGAAAGTCCCACCGGGACGAAGGGCGCACTTCTATACATGGTCAAGCCCTGTATGTGCGTCCTGCGGAGCCTATCGCCCGGACAGTTGTGTGTCCGGGCTGTTTTGCGTCACTTTGTTCCGTACAAGGGGCTGGTCTCCACCGGAGACCCGCGCCCCCTTGCGATGCTTGCGCATCTATCCCTGCCCACTTTGCAGCGGAAACCATCTGCTGACGCAGACAATTTCCACCGCAAAGTCTGAACAACTATTTCACCAATTTTGAAGGAGGTTAACCATGCCAAAACAGAAAAACCTTGCTGAGCTGAATGCCGAGAAAGAAAACATTGAGCGGCAGCTTACACAGGAGCAGCACAAGAAGCAGCGTCTGGAAAACCGAATCGCCTACTATGAGCGCGGCGACCGAACCAAACGCGCACACAACCTGATCGTCCGCAGCGCGGATATAGAAAGCATTGCTCCGCTGACGAAGCTGTTGACACGTGCTGAGTTTTATGCCTTGGCCGAAAAGGTTTTTGACCTGCCGGTGGTCAAAGGTCTGCTCATGGCAGCGGTCAACGAACACAACCGGGCGGAACAGAAAGAGGGGTGCTGAGTATCGCGTTATTTCATTTTCATGTAACCCAAATCAAACGCAGCGCGGGGCAATCCGCCGTGGCGTCTGCCGCCTACCGTGCTGGGGAAAAGCTGCACAGCGAATACTACGGCGAGATCAGCGACTACACCCGCAAGGGCGACGTAATCTGTTCGGAAATCCTGCTGCCATCTCATGCGCCGCCGGAGTATGCAGACCGAGAAACGCTCTGGAATGCGGTTGAAAAAGCCGAACGCGGAAAGAAAGCACAGATTGCCTACAGCTTTGACATTGCCTTGCAGAACGAGTTTTCCATGCAGGAGAACATCGATCTTACAAGGCAATTTTTGTTGGAGCAGTTTGTGAATTGGGGCATGGTGGTGGACTTTGCCGTTCACTCGCCAGACAAAGAGGACGGCGGCATTTCTAACCCGCATTTTCATGTCATGTGTCCGATTCATCCTATTGAGTCAGACGGCAGGTGGGGCAATAAGCAGCGGCGGGAATATGTGTTGGACGAGCATGGTGAGCGTATTCTGGATGAGGTGGGCAACTACATGTTCAACGCTGTGCCGACCACCGACTGGGGCAGTCCCGAAACCTTGGAGCATTGGCGGCAGGCGTGGGCTGATCTGTGCAATCGGAAGTTTGCGGAGAAAGGTTTGGATTGCCGGATCGACCACCGCAGCTATGCCCGTCAAGGCATTGAACAGATTCCTACCGTCCATGAGGGGCCGTCTGTCCGCGCAATGGGAGCGAAGGGCATCCGTACCAACAAGGTCGACTTCAACCGCTGGGTTCGCAAAACCAACGCCATGCTGCGGAAAACAAAAAATAAAATCGCCTCTTTGCTGGAATGGCTGAAAGCGGTTAAGGAAGAACTCTCCAAGCCGCAGCCGCCTATGCTGAACGATCTGCTGATGACCTATTACAATAACCGCAATAAAGGCGCATACAGCACAAAGGCCAAGACAGCCAACTTACAGCGGTATGCGGATGCATTCCGCTTTTTGCAGGAGAAGCAGCTTTTTACCACCGATGATCTGGATGCCGCGCTGCATTCCATGCAGAACAGCATCAGCGCAATGAAAGCGTCTGCCGGGGAAAAGCAATCCCGCATCAAAGAACTGGACGAGCTGCTGCGCATGGCACAGTATTATGTCGATGGAAAACCGGTTGCGGATAAGCTGGGAAGCATCCGTTTTGAAAAATCCAGACAAAAATACAAGTCGGAGCATGACGATACGCTGCGGACGTTTTATATGGCGGAACGCAAGCTGAAATCGTATTTCAAGGATGGCAAGCTACCCATCACCGCATGGTGCAGAGAGCGTGAGCGGTTGGAGCAGGAGCGGCAGCAGACACAACTGCACAGCCGCAAAAACGAAATAGAATTATGAGAAAGGAATCGTATATGGAAAAATTATCAGCATTGACGAAATCAACCGTGCCGTGATGGAGGGGAAAGACGATTTGGTCTTTGAGCTTTGCAAGGCCTTTGACCATGAGAGCTGCTTTGATCCGATCTTTGACCCGCCGGAGTCCTTTTATTTTTTCTGACCGGGAGGTGGCTTGTTAATGATAGTGACACAAAACTATGGTAATAATTCCAAGCACACCGATTCTGTCGGCTGACCCGAACATGAAGGAGGACGTTATGACGGATCAGCAAAAAATTACGATACTCTACTGCCGCCTCAGCAACGAGGATTCGCAGGATGGCGAGATGCGTACAGGAGGGCTTTGAACTGGTAAAGCAGGGATTGGTAGGCTGCTGGCTTTGCAAAGACCTATCTCGCTTTGGTCGTGATTACCTGACTGTAGGCCAGTACATCGACATCATCTTCCCCAGCTACGATGTGCGCTTCATTGCCGTCAACGACGGCGTGGACAGCCAGCGCGGGGACGGTGAGGGCTTTGCCGCAATCCGCAACTTATTTAACGAGTGGTATCCAAGAGATACCTCCAAGAAAGTCCGCACCAGTCTGCGTCAGCGCGGCACCAGCGGCAAGCATCTGGCAAACCGCCCTATGGCTACCGCTGCGACCCGAACGACAAGGACAAGTGGATTATGGATGAGGATGCCGCCCCGATTGTCAAGCGCATCTTTGACCTCTGCATTGACGGCAAAGGCCCGGAGCAGATTTCGAGGATTCTTGAAAGGGATCAGGTTCTCACGACCAAGGCGCTGTATGCCAGTCGTAAGGGAAAGCCGATGCCCAAGAACCCGTATGGCTGGAGCGATCAATCCATCGTAGGGATTCTGGAACGGCAGGAATACACCGGATGCACCTGCAATTTCAAGACCTACTCCAAGTCCTACAAGCTGAAAAAGAGGATTCCCAACAATCCGGAGGATATGTTCATCGTGCCGGACACGCAGGAAGCTATCGTGTCTCAGGCACAATGGGACAGAGTGCAGGAGCTGCGCAAAAACAAACGCCGTCCCGTGAAAGCGGAACGGCAGGGATTATTCGCAGGACTGGTCTACTGTGCAGGCTGC
>NZ_QUMC01000029.1:0-47191 GCF_003481925.1 Butyricicoccus sp. OF10-2
GGGGCGAATGCAGCGCACACTATATCCGGGAAGATGTACTGCGGGAACTGGTACAGGAACGGATTCAGGCGGTCAATGCGTATATCCGCAGCGATGTGGAGGGCTTTCAGGAGGAGTGGCTGCATTACCGCCGCGCCGATCAGGAACGAGACATCCGGGAAGATCAGAAACGCATGGAGCAGGCAAAAAAGCGCCTTGCCAATCTTGATGTGGTCATGTCCCGGCTCTATGAGGATTACGCTCTCGGTGAGATCGGCAAGGAGAAGTATAAGAAAATGACGGCTGATTATGAAGCGGAGCAGGAACGGTTAAAGCTCGAAATGAAACAACGGAAGAATGGGGCGAGCAGCGGCAGGCAATGGGCGATGATCTGGACGCTTTCATTGCGCTGACGAAAAAGTATGTGGATGTCACGGAGCTGACGCAGACGATTGTCAACGAGTATATCAAGAAGATCATCATCCATGCGCCGGACAAGTCCAGCGGCAAGCGCCGACAGAAGGTTGAGATTTTCTTCAACTTTTTGGACGATGTGGAGATCCCCGTACTGGTAGAACCCATGATCGCAGAATCTACCCTTGGACGCAGAAAAACGGCGTGACCTTTTCGGTCACACCGTCCTCTGCCCCAACCGCAAGACAAATAGTTCCTTACGACTGTTAAGCCTTCGGAAAACGCCTTTTGTAATATTGAGCGAATGGGTTCAGTTGAAATTTCAAGTAGCAGAGCGTCGAAAAAGTGGTATAATGAATAAGTAAAAGGAAGACAGATGTGAACAGAGCGTGAGTGCAGGCGGTACTGCGCTGTGTATGCCGCGTATGCCAAAGCGTGTGCCAGCAAGTGGATTGTAGACAACAAGGAATCGCAGATTTTTAATCGAGGCCGATTTAACCGCTGTTGTGCGACTACAGAGGGTCAACAGGGGCTTGCAGACCTTTGTCCGTTCAGGTCATAATTTCCCGACGATGAAGCCGCTGGACTAAAAAGTCTAGATATACCGTCACTTTTGGGCATTGTGGGATTGGTTTGACACCAATTTGACACCACATATGAACAAAATGGCTTTACAGAAAGTAAGGAGTTATCCGTTTGGGATAGCTCCTTTTTTCGAATTCTTTTTATGAAGAAATTTCAAGCAAAAGCACTCCTTTCTCTCATAAAGAGATAATTGATGTATGTGCGCACTGATTAAATTTAACGGAGCAGTGTCTCCTCTTTACAATCAAAACATATATGTTGCGGCATACATTCTGTACGAGGATGATTCTGGGCGGAATAGACTTGAAAACAGTTCAGATTATCATGGGGCACGCAGATGCCGAAACAACCATGCGCGTTTATGCAAACGTGACCAAAGCGCAATCCCAGAATGAGATGATGCGAATGGAGGGAAAGATGAAGCTGAAGTAGAATTATGCAACTCAAATCCTGTTTGAGGACACTTGGTTTTTCTGCTACCAATGATATATTTGCGGAAAATGCGTGGTATTTCAGAAATGCACTTGTCCGTGCAAACTATACGAACCTGCAGAAAGGTATTCACGAAACAACGGAGTATCTGGAAGTGTTTTTCAGAAATCTGCTTTTGAACGAGAAGAATGAGCTTCATAATCGCAATCTACATATAAGTGGACTTTTGAATGAAGAAAAAGTGGATATGGGAAATGCAAAAGTGGATATTGAGAATGAAAAAGTGGACATTGAAAGCGTGCTTTCCGAGAAAGGCAGTAATTTCTCAGTAAAAACGACGGTTCATATTCATAGACTCTTTTGTGAATGCTACCCTAATAGTTGGCCACAGGAGATGCGGGAGGTTTGACGGTTACGTTATAATTTGAAAAATACGATTGACATACGAGATAAACAGGGCTATGCTTGTATTGCGAAAAAGCAAGCTCTTGACAGTGCATGAGGAGGAATTATCATGGCATCACTTTTTCCAAGAGAGGAACACGCCGAAGCACTGTTCCACAGAATTCTGAGCAATCCGGGTGCAGAGCAGCAGTTGTACGAAACCTTCTGCATGGAACAGGAGAATGCATCGTTTGAGGATGGCGGCGGTGCAGAGTGCAGCTTTGCGAAAGCGCTTTTGCAGGCTTACGAGAACCGCGATATTTCCGCGCTGACGATTGCGCTATGCAATAACACGATGTTCGATCTGCTGCGCACAGCCTATCTTATTCCGTATCGCTTTCATGGCAAAAACGGCGGGAATCCCAGACTGCTGACCGATGCGAACGGTGAGGTGCGCGAGGAATACCGCAATGCCGTCTCGGCACGAGAGCTGCGCAAGTTCCACGATATTTACCGTCAGCACCTGTCTGTACCGCGTGCGGCGCTCTACCTGGCCGATGGCAGTCATCTGCGCCACAAGTACACCAAGGACATGCAGGTGCGGGAGATGTATTCGCCGTCCCGCCGCGGCGTGCTGACGCTGTACGCGCTGCCGGATACGGTCGAGCAGGGTCTGACCGAAGCACAGGCGTACAACATCGTCTGGGACGCATTCAATGAAATCCAGCAGAGGTGTCCGACCGCGATGGTATTCTACGGTCAGGACACCGGCTACAAGTTGCAGAAAAGCCACGATGAACTGGGCGTTCTGCTGCCGCTTAAGGAGTTTGAACATAACATCCTGCACCATCTCGAGCAGGTGGACGGCATTGTGCTGCGCTGTCGTGAGGAGATGATCCATCAGGCTGGCAAGGACTCGCTGCCGCTGTAAAAAGCATAACAAAACCGCTGCTATGAGGAAAACTCACAGCAGCGGTTTTGGCTTGTCTGCAGAAAATCAGGTGCAGTAACGGAACATCTTATCCGTCATAATACGGGCGAAGATCAGTCCGAGCGGAAGCGCGAGAATGATCAATGTGGCAGACGCGAACCACGAAGCGGAAATGCTCAGGTTCATCATACCGAGATTGTAAATTGCGCGGTAGAGATACAGGCCGGGCACCATAATCACAATAGATGGCACTGTAATCGCGATGCGCGGAAAACCGGAGTGCTTTTTGTACGCAGAAGCCAGCAGTCCGGCGATCATGGCCGCGAAAAATGCGGCAGCCGCAGGCGGCAAAGATGCAAGGTCAACCAGCTCCAGACGCAGCGTGTTGGATATTGCGCCGATAACCGCGGCGGACATCGCCAGTGGTACCGGGCTGTTGAACATGATCGAAAAGCCGAACACACCGCAGAAGCTGGTGAGCAGGCGGAATACGATATACTGTAGCATGCTGAGGTTCAGCGGCAGAAAATCTACCGGTTTGAGGTGCAGCGCGAGCGCCATCAGCCATGCGGCCATCGTGGCAATCAATACGATCATTACCGCGTAGCTGAGCCGTTCGAGACCTGACCGCATATCCAGCTTGGCCATGTCGATGCCGCTGGTGATGAACGGAAATCCGGGAATGATGAACAGCATGGAGCAGATGTAGCCGGCTTCGTGCTGGACATTGATGCCGCAGGTCATCTCGGCAATCTTGAGACAGCCCGCGTACACCAGACAGGCTGCTGCGACCGAAACAGTCGTGCAGAGCACAAGCGTCAGATGGTGCTTGGACAGCTTGCAGCGCACGGCGTTGCCGATACCCGCGCCAAAGAATGCGAGTATCATCTCGACCCAGCCGCCGCCGAGCAGAAACGTAAATGCACCGCAGGCGAGGGCAGCCGCCAGACCGAGCATCAGTGGCGAATACAGTCCGTGCACCTGCTCGATTTCGTCAAGGTGGGTGTGCAGCTGCTCGCCGGTCATACGGGAGCAGATGTCGGCAAACTCAGCGACGAACTGCTCGAGTCGGTTGA
Organism: Butyricicoccus sp. OF10-2; assembly: GCF_003481925.1. Lineage (NCBI taxonomy): Bacteria > Bacillati > Bacillota > Clostridia > Eubacteriales > Butyricicoccaceae > Butyricicoccus > Butyricicoccus sp. OF10-2. The sequence goes on from NZ_QUMC01000029.1 coordinate 3,802, forward strand.
GCTTTGAGGTGTTGACGCCTGTGCTGGTCAGCGTGAGCGTTTGCGAAAATGCCTGTTCACCGTCAAAGCAGGTGTATTCGATTGAGGTCAGGCCAATGTCGGCTGCACAGACCAGCCCCAGCTCCTCCGCAAGCGTGTTCATCGAACTGCGGACACGCCATGCACCGGTGCCGCATGAGAGCAGCATCAAGCCGGTGCGGCCGATGACGGAGGCCTTCTCGCGCAAGGGCGCGGCAGAGATCGGTAGAGTAGCATCATGTGATGTGTAATCGTGCCACGCAATGTGCATGTGGTTGGGGCGAAAAGCAGTTTGCGGCATAGTAACGCACTTCCTTATATGGCTGTATTGTAGTCGTTCTGTGCAGTAAAGTCAATAGATGAATGTAGAAAACGTCTGTTCAATTATTTGTAAAAGTAAATTCCTGTTGGGTGTGGAATTTAGCCTTACAAACTTATTCGCTGTTCACCTGTAGTGGTAAAAATCACATATTTTGCAGAGTCGCCGTATTCTGAGCACTTTGCCTGTGAAGCTTTCAGCAGTTTTGCTTTTTCAACTTCTTTATTAATCTCATATATCTGCTTCTTGGCCAGTTTGGGATTAAAAGTAACAATCCTTTTTTCTGTTATCTTGAACTTTTTAATTTTTCCTGTTTCGGAGTCCTTGAATTTATATTCAAACTCATCTACACATTCTTTGATGCGGTATAAAAGTATTAAGCAGTTAAAAACAAAAATCCAAGAAGATATTTACTAATCTTATTGACATAGAAAAATAAATGAATATAATCATAGTTGAACAACTATTCAACTAAAATTATACGAGGTAAGTGTATGCCTAAAACGTCTTATATTTGTAATTGCGATGTAATTCATGAGGATATTGTGAATGATGTGAAATCCAAGATGCAACCCAAAGATGATTATATCCAGTTAGCATCTTTATTTAAGCTATTTGGAGATGGTACCAGAGTACAAATCTTACACGCTCTGGAACAGAGTGAGATGTGTGTATGTGATCTTGCTGTGCTACTGGGGGTAACGAAATCCGCAATCTCACACCAGTTAAAGGCATTGCGTCTTGCGAATCTGGTAAAATTCCGTAAAGAAGCACAGATAGTTTACTACTCGCTGGCAGATGATCATGTGAAAGAGATTATTGACAAGGGATTTGAGCATCTTTGGCAGAAATAATATTTTTTAATATTATAGTTGAGTAATTGAACAATTAAACAAATTATAGAGTAGGGATGCGCTGATTGCTGCAGGTTATGATCCGTGTAAAAAATGCAATCCGTAAAAATGTGTCAGATATTTAAAAAATATAGAAGAGGAAGGTTGTAGTTCTATATTGCAATACTTCTTCTTTGCGCATATTGGATATGTTGTTGAGGGCGACTGTTGCACGCAGAAGATAAGTTGCGCCGGTCTGCGATAATGTGCTGTTTGTATAAGGAAAAGGACAAGGAGTTATGATGAATTTTAGTGGTATATTGATTGGTGTGCTTACCTTTTTTCTGATTGGATTGTTCCATCCTATTGTTATATATGCGGAGTATTACTTTGGAAGCCGCTGTTGGCCGGTATTTTTGCTGGTGGGCATTTTGTGTATGATTCTATCCGTAAGAATGCAGGAAATACTTTGGTCGGTTTCCCTGGGTGTTTTGGGCGTCAGTTGCTTTTGGAGCATTAAGGAACTGAAAGAACAGGAAATAAGAGTGGCAAAAGGATGGTTCCCGAAGCGGAAGGTGGATAAGCACTAAAGAAGAAAGCGGGGAGATGAGAAGATGGCGGTATGGAGATTACAGGTGAATACTGGAGGAGCGAACGTTGCGGATTATTGCTTGCAAAACCATGTTGCAGCACTTTGGGGCTGGCAAGGTACTTGCTATGGAGCGTTTATCAAGCAATCTTACACGTTTCTGACGAGCTGATTGAAAAAATCTATATCGACTTCTTCAACAGACTGCCAGAATTCATGCAGAACGCCCTAAGTGAAGACTTCCGGGTGGCGTAAGTGGTATTTTTAGGATCTGAAATATAGAGTTTTCAAGGTACAAATCCCACTATTTATGTGGGAAGTTTAAGTGAGTGATTGAACAATTAAACAAATTATAAGGAGATTATCATGAAACGCATATTTCTATTAAAAGGGTTGGACTGTCCAAATTGTTCCGCAAAAATTGAAAAGGAAGTCGAAGAATTGGATGGAGTACAATCCTCAGTTGTAAATTTGATGAAGCAGACGCTTACAATCAATGTTGCTCCAGCTGCCGCAAATACAATAGCCAGTCAGATTGAAACGATTGTCTACAGCCATGAGCCGGGTGTGGAGGTTCAGGAAGAAACAATTATCCCCGTTACAAAGAGTTATTTGTTAAAGGGCTTGGACTGTCCGAACTGCTCCGCAAAAATTGAAAAAGAAGTCGGAGAATTGGATGGAGTGCAATCCTCAGTGGTAAATCTGATGAAGCAGACGCTTACAATCAATGTTGCTCAGACAGCCGCAGATACGATAGCCAGTCAGATTGAAACGATTGTTCATAGCCATGAGCCAGATGTGGAAGTTTCTGAAATTGTACAGGAATCTTATATACCGGAAAAAAGCAGGAGGCCAATGAATCCTATAACAATGAGGACAAGAAGTTGACGATTCGTTTAGCGATTGGCGCAGCAATCTATGGTATTGGTATGGCATTGACTGTTTTTGCGAAAGTGCCACTGCCTATCGAGTTAGCTTTTCTCATTGTTTCTTATGTTATTCTTGGTGGAGATGTTGTATGGCAGGCTGTGAGGAACATTTCAAAGGGGCGTGTATTTGATGAACATTTTTTGATGAGTGTTTCTACGATTGGGGCTTTTGTCATTGGTGAATATCCAGAAGCAGTTGCTGTTATGCTGTTCTATCAAGTTGGTGAATTTTTCCAGTCGTTGGCTGTTAAGCGTTCCAGAAAATCTATATCAGATTTAATGGATATACGTCCGGATTGTGCTACAGTCAGAAGGAACGGAGAATTGATTACCATATCTCCTGAAAGTGTTGCCATTGGTGAGATTATTATTGTAAAGCCTGGTGAAAAAATCCCATTAGACGGTGTGGTATTGGATGGAGATTCTATGCTGGATACGAGGGCTTTAACTGGAGAATCGGTTCCGAGAAGCGTTCATAAAGGAGACGAAGCACTTTCCGGTTGTATGAATCAGACGGGTGTTTTAACGATTAAGACAACGAAAGCATTTGGTGAATCTACTGCTTCAAAGATTATTGATCTTGTGGAGAATGCGTCCAGTAGAAAAGCACCAACAGAAAATTTCATTACTACATTTGCACGTTATTACACTCCTGTTGTTGTAATCTTAGCAGCTATTCTGGCAATTCTGCCACCGATCCTTCTTGGTGGAGGTTGGACAGAGTGGATTCGCAGAGGATTTGTTTTCCTTGTGGTATCTTGCCCATGTGCATTGGTCATTTCAATCCCGCTGACTCTCTTCGGAGGTATTGGTGCGGCATCTAAACGAGGTGTTCTTGTAAAAGGAAGTAATTATTTAGAGGCGCTTAATAATGTCAGCATTATTGTGTTCGATAAAACTGGAACACTTACAAAGGGTGTTTTCAATGTGACTGATATTCTGCCTGCAAATGGATTTTCAAAAGAACAGGTTCTGGAGTATGCGGCCCAGGCAGAGAGCTTTTCTAACCATCCTATTGCAAAATCCATTCTCTCCGCTTATAGAAAAGAAATTGACCAATCAGTTATCTCTGATTACAAGGAAATTTCCGGATATGGAATCAGTGCCATGGCAGGAAAGAAGAAAGTTTATGCTGGCAATACGAAACTTATGGATTCAGAGCATGTGGAGTACACAGCCTGTGAAAAAGTTGGTACAAAGGTTTATATAGCAGTAGATGGTCAATATGCCGGATGCATTTTGATAACAGATGAAGTAAAGCCGGACAGCAAAAAAGCAATTTCTGATTTGAAACATATCGGTGTGGAAAAAACAGTCATGCTTACCGGTGATGATGAAAAAATTGGGAAGTCTGTTGCAGAAGAATTGCAGTTGGATGAATATTATGCACAGCTGCTTCCTGACCAAAAAAGTGGAAAAGGTTGAGCTTTTAGATGGTAAAAAGAGACCGGGAAGCAAAATGGCTTTTGTTGGTGATGGTATCAATGACGCTCCTGTCCTTGCCCGTGCAGATGTTGGTATTGCAATGGGTGGGCTTGGTTCGGATGCGGCCATTGAAGCAGCAGATGTAGTTCTGATGACAGATGAACCGTCTAAGCTGGTGGACGCGATTGAAGTAGCAAAAGCGACAAAACAGATTGTCATGCAGAATATAGTGATTGCTCTTGGGATTAAGAGTGTGTTCCTGATTCTTGGCGCTCTTGGTATTGCGGGAATGTGGGAAGCTGTATTTGGTGATGTAGGCGTTACCATAATTGCTGTTTTAAACGCAATGAGAATTTTGAGAAAATAGGAAATGAGGTGGGAATGTGAAACGAAAACTGATTCTGTTAGTTGTTACGATTGTTTTTCTTGCAGGTTTCGGTGCACTTTTGCACTCACCGCTCTCTATGATTGATGCAATCACAGGAGCAACACCGAAAGCAAAAAAAGCTGCCCAAGCCGCCGCACAGTTGGAAGGCTCTTATGTTCTCGGTATTAATATGATGTCAGATGGTCTCGACAACGAGAACACCCGGAATAAATTAAAAGAATTGGCACTGGACGATTCGGAAACAAATGAAACAGATCTCATGAAAACGGACATTAGTTTTCGGTTATATGTATCTGAGACGGATTATCCGCTTGTCAGTTATGCTAAGAAACTCTGTGACAGGTTGAAACAGGCCGGTTTTTTCGTAGATCTGAAAGAGTACAGTAACACAATGATGCTATCAAGAGTGGTAAGTGGAAAGTATGATGTATTCCTGGCATCGGATGATTTTATTGACGTTACAACGCTAACACAGATGGACTATATGATCATGGACAGCGAAGAAATGAGGTGAGCGGGAATTTATGAGAAAATGGAATACGATTTTGTCTGTTTTAATGCTTCTCATTTTTATGATTCATGGAATCATGGGCAGCTTTATGCTGAACGGAGTTGGAAGTAGCGCAGGGAAACTTCTTGCATGGATTGGTGTTGGTATTCTTGTTGTGCATACGGTGATTGGTGTCATCCTGACAGTTCAGAGTTTACAGACAGCGAAGCAATCCGGAAAAATGTATCTGAAACAGAACGCCATATTCTGGGCGAGACGAGCCAGTGGGCTGGCAATACTGATCCTGCTGTTCTTCCATATTGGCTTGTTTGGAAAGGTGCAGAATGGGACATATATTTTGTTCCCTTTTACAACGGTAAAGATGGTAACTCAGCTTTTGTTCGTGGCGGCAATCTTTGTTCATATTTTTATCAATATCCGCCCATTGCTCGTATCGCTGGGAATCATCAGTTATAAAGAACGAAGGGGGGATATTTATTTGATTCTTTCGGTGCTCCTTCTGTTTATAGCGGGCGCAGTTATTTTCTATTATATTGGGTGGCAATATCTATGAGTAAGACAATTATTATTATTATAGGTGCTGGACTGGCAGGACTTTCAGCGGCTTTGCAGGCAGCGGAAAATGGATGCAATGTAAAACTGGTTTCCTCCTTTCCATCAGAGCGGGCACAGTCTGTTATGGCGGAGGGCGGTATCAACGCAGCTTTGAATACAAAAGATGAAAACGACAGTCCCGAAGAACATTTCACAGATACAATAAAGGCGGCTTGCGGTCTGGCAGACCCAAATGCAGTTTGGGGAATGACACAGGCAGCACCGGAGCTGGTGCACTGGCTGTTAAAACTTGGAGTTCAATTTAACATGAGCGGCTATGATGATGTGGATCTGCGGAATTTTGGCGGGCAGAAAAAGAAAAGGACTGCTTTTGCGCAGAGCGATACCGGGAAGCAGATTATGACAGCTATGATAGACGCTGTTCGCAGGAAAGAAGCATCTGGTATGGTAGAACGGTTCAGCCATCATTCTTTCCTAACACTTCGTCTTTGTGACAATATTTGTTGTGGCTGCGTAATCAGGGATGAATACAGTCAGGAGACTGTGGAATTACCGGGGGATGCGGTTATTGTTGCCACCGGTGGTATGCACGGATTGTTTGGAAATACAACGGGTTCGCTGAGCAATACAGGAGAAGTCACCGCAGAATTGTTCAGGCTTGGTGTTCCTCTGGCAAATGGCGAGATGATCCAGTATCATCCGACAACTGTGAAATGTGGTGGAAAACGCATGCTCATCAGCGAGGCGGCCAGAGGGGAAGGTGGCAGGTTGTTTGCCATGAAAGATGGAAAACAATGGTATTTCATGGAGGAAAAATACCCGGAGCTTGGAAATCTGATGCCACGAGATATTACCGCCAGAGAGATATGGAAGGTCAGCCATGAATCAGAGGTATTTCTTGACATGACGGAAATATCGGACGAGATTATTTCAAATAAGCTATCTGGTCTGGCAGACGATTGTATGACCTATCTGCATAAAGATATACGAAAGGAACCGGTGTCTGTTTTACCGGGAATTCACTATTTTATGGGAGGCATTCTGGTGGATGAGCAGCACAGAACGCCGATTCAGAATCTTTACGCTGTCGGAGAATGCTGTGCCCAATATCATGGTGCCAACCGTCTTGGTGGAAATTCTCTGTTAGGAGCGTTATACGGAGGACGTGTTGCGGCAAAATCAGCATGCGAACAGGCAGATGTAGTAGATCTATCTTGTGCGACACAGATAGATTTTCCACCAGCGTCCCAAATTTCAGAAATAAAGCAATTAAACAAAGTGATGCAGGAGACTATGGGCGTTGTCAGAAATGAGAATACGTTGTTAAATGGGATTCAAACGGTACAAGCGCTGACAGGAAATCTTCCATTGCTTGGCATGGCAGTTCTAAAGAGTGCTCTTGCAAGAAAAGAAAGCCGTGGTGCACACTGGCGGGAGGATTATCCGAAGAGCAATGACGATGATTACCTTAAAACAACGGTAGCCAGATTTGATGGAAAGCAGATACAGATTTCCTTTGTACCTGTTCCAGAAAGGCGGTGATTCACTTGGTATATAAAATAAGAATCAGGCGGCAGGAGAGTCAGAAAGCAGACAGTTATTGGCAGGAATTTGAGTTCGACGGAAGCAGAAACAGCTCTGTTGCCACTGTTCTAAAGGAATTGAACAGTAGAACCCCTTTGAAAGATAACTCAGGGAATATAGTTACTCCCATCAGCTGGGAATGTAGCTGTATGGTGCGAAAATGTGGGGCTTGCGCCATGCTGATTAACGAACGTCCGAGGCTGGCATGCTCTACATTTCTACATACGTTAAAAGGTTCTACAATTACCTTGGAACCTTTAAGCAAATTTCCGCTTGTAAGAGATTTGATCGTTGACCGGTCAAATCTGTTTGAAAATTTGAAAAAACTGAACCTTTGGCTTGAAAGTGAAGCTTATATGAGTTCGTGGACACATGAACCGAGATACCAGTCGGCACGCTGTCTGATGTGTGGCTGCTGCCTTGAAGTGTGTCCTAACTTCTCTGCAAATGGGACTTTTGCAGGCGCTGTTGCTGCAGTCAACGCATTTCGGATTCTGAATGAAGAACAGGAAATAAGCCATCGAAACGATGTTTCAACTCAATATAAGGAAAATTATTTTGAGGGATGCGGGAAATCATTAGCTTGCCATAACATTTGCCCGATTGGTCTACCTGTCGAAGAATTGATCGTGAGGTCAAATTCGGTAGCTATTTGGGGAAGACAGTGAGTAGCAAAATGCTGATTAAAAAACATGATTAACCTACATCTATGGTTTTACCAAAAATAGAGACATATCCTTTGTTTCGGTGTGTTAGCGGTTTTATTATGGACTGGATTCCGTATATGTATACTGTGGCAAAGATACCAAAAACAGGAGTAGTTCTTGTAATGAACCTGTTTGTTGCAGTCGCTTTTCTGGCTTTTGGGGAACTTGCAAATCTGCTGCTTGTCAGTTTGAGTGTTTGCTCTATTTTAGGGGGAATTGTTCGGAAATGGGTCGAATATAAGAATTATAAGTAATCAGCGATTTTGGGAAAAGCAGGCTGAGGCGTTCGGGAAGCGGTTTTTGAATTTTGAGCGAATGAGTACAGTTGAAATTTCAAGTAGCAGAGCGCCGAAAAAGTGGTATAATGAACGAGTAAAAGGAAGACAGATGCGAACAAAGCGTGAGTGCAGGCGGTACTTCGCTGTGTATGCCGCGTATGCCAAAGCGTGTGCCAGTGAGAGGATTGTAAACAACAAGGAATCGCAGACTTTTAATCGAGGCCGATTTAACCGCTGTTGAGCGACCGCAGAGGGTCAACAGGGGCTTGCAGACCTTTGTCCGTTCAGGTCATAATTTCCCGACAATGAAACCGCTGGACTGATTGCGGGCGCACAAGGCAGAATAACCGTGTACACGCGAGATTCTGCAGATAGCTTACACCAAATTACCACAGGCTTGCAGCAAAGGAAGCCTTGGAAATGTACAGATTGAATTTGGGCAATCGACCCGTCGAGAAATCGGCGGGTCTTTTTTTGCTCATCGGAGGCGCGGCGGTGTGTTCTTTTCGCAGCCTTGCAGCCACACAGCGTTTCACGCCGGTATCCCATTTCAACTTGTTTTACAGGAATATTCGCCGCAAAAGCGCTCCGAATACGGCGTATAGTCTGTGTTTTCGCCTGTTTTGGCAGAAAAAAGGCGAAATTCCTTGAAATACCGTCCGCGAAGTGCTATGCTATTCTTATATAATGCCGTTTTGCGGCGAGAAATGAGGAAAAAGAAGGGCAGTCTGTCGGGGAGAGGCGGCTGTCACGGGTAAGGAGAATTGGTTGATGAAAACAAAAAAGAGGAAGCGGGGTCTGTCCTTCCTGCTCGCGGTACTGGTAACAGCGGCATGTCTGCTGACCGGCTGCGGCACACAAAAGAGCGAAGCACAGGAGGACGCGGAAACCATTCAGGTCTATCTATGGAACACCACGCTGTACGAAAAATATGCCCCCTATATCCAGTCGCAGCTGCCGGATGTGAATATTGAGTTCATTGTCGGCAATAACGATCTGGATTTTTACAAATTTCTGAACGAGAACGGCGGCCTGCCGGACATCATTACCTGCTGCCGCTTCTCGCTGCATGACGCTGCGCCGCTCAAGGCAGTCTGATGAACCTCGCCACGACCAACGAGGCAGGCGCGGTCTACAACCCCTACCTCAGCAGCTTCAAAAACGAGGACGGCAGCATCAACTGGCTGCCGGTCTGCGCGGACGCGCACGGCTTTGTGGTCAACCGCAGTCTGTTCGAGAAATACGGCATTCCGCTGCCAACCGATTACGACAGCTTTGTTTCCGCCTGCAAGGCGTTTGCAAAGCACGGTATCCGCGGCTTTGATGCGGACTATACCTACGATTACACCTGCATGGAAACCCTTCAGGGACTTTCGGTTTCCGAGCTTTCCTCGGCGGAAGGCCGCAAATGGCGCGCCGCGTACAGCGACCCGGCCAGCACCGAGAAAGTCGGTCTGGACGACACCGTCTGGCCGACCGCATTCAAGAACCTCGAGCAGTTCATCCGCGACACCGGCCTGAACGCCGCTGACCTGACACTGAACTACGACGACATCATGGACCGGATGCGCAGCGGCGAGCTTGCCATGTGCTTCGGCACCTCGGCTAACGTTAAGATCCTGCAGGATGAGGGTATCGATACGACTTTCCTGCCGTTCTTCGGTCAGGACGGGCAGCAGTGGCTGATGACTACCCCGTATTTTCAGATTGCGCTGAACCGCGAGCTGGAACAGGACAGCGCACGCCGCGACAAGGCGATGCAGGTGCTCCATGTCATGCTCTCCGAGGAAGCACAGAACCACATCGTCTATGACGGACAGGACATCCTGAGTTACAGCCAGAACGTCAGCCTCCGTCTGACCGATTATCTGGAGGACGTGCGCCCGGTGGTCGAGCAGAACCATATGTACATCCGCATCGCCTCCAACGATTTCTTCTCGATCTCCAAGGATGTGGTCTCGCGCATGATCGCGGGCGAATACACAGCAGAGCAGGCGTATCAGGCGTTCAACGCGCAGCTGCTTGCGGACGAGCCTGCCCCGGATGCGGCTGTGCTGACCTCGGACAAGGGCTATTCGAACGTTTTCCATGCGGACAGCGGCAACGCTGCCTTCTCCGTAATGGCGAATACGCTGCGCGGCGTGTATGACACCGATGTGCTCATCGCTGCGGCGAACAGCTTTACCGGCAGCGTGCTGGCGGCAGACTATACCGAGAAGATGGCGGCCTCTATGATCATGCCGAACGATCTACGCGCGTATCAGCGCACGATGAACGGTGCGGAGCTGACCGAGACCGTCCGCGCCTTTGTCGAGGGCTGCGAGGGCGGCTTTACGCCGTTCAACCGCGGCTCTCTGCCGGTGGTCAGCGGCATCGCCATCGAGGTCAAGGAGGAAAACGGTGGCTTTACGCTGATCGGGATCACGCGGGACGGCAAACCGCTCCGCGAGGACGAGACCGTAACCGTAACCTGTCTGGCGACGGCGGGCAGCATGGCGCCGCTGTTTGCGGACGAGAGCCGTGCCTTCGAGGGCGGCGACACGAGAGTTCGGGACACCTGGAGCGCGTATGTTTCCGGAGGGAACGCCGTACTGGCGGAGCCGGAAAACTATATTACATTGAGGTAAACGAAAATGGCAGATAAAACACGCGGAAGCAAAATAAAATACCGCTTCCTGAAAAAATGGCGCCGCCCTGCCGCCGCACTGTTGGCTCTGGCGGTGCTGCTCGGCGGCATCTGCTATCGGTATTTCTTGTTTATGTCGCAGACGGTCTATCGGGAGAGCACCTCGCATCTGTCGGAGATCCTGCGTAAATCCGACAATATGCTGAACCATCTGGTCAGCCGAAACCAGATGATTCTGCATCTGTGGAACGATTTTCTGAAAAACGCCTCGAGCGAAGAACAGATCCGTTCCAGTCTGAACGAGATGCAGAAGGAGACCGGCTGCGCCGCCCTCTACTTCCTCGCCTCGGACGGCAGCTGCATGACGCAGGACGGCGAAAAGAGCAGCCTTGGCTCGCAGACCGATCTGGACACGCAGCTTTTCGCCGGAGAGGATGTCGTTGTGAATGCGGTGCTGCCCGGAAAGCCGCAGATGCTCGTGTTTGCCTGCCCGGAGATGAGCGGCACCTACCGCGGCTTCGCCTATGATGCGATCGCCATCGCCTACTATAATGGTACGGTGCTGAGCGCGATCGACAACTCCGCCTTCGAGGGCACGAGCCACAACTATGTTGTCTACCCGGACGGGCGCGTTGTGCTCGACAGCGAGGCTGACGGTGAGAACGGCAGCGAGGAATCGGTCTATAATTTCCTCGCGGAGCTGCGCAGCAGCTCCAATCTGTCCGATAAAGCGTTCGACGCGCTGAGTGACGATTTCGCGCAGGGCAGGGACGGAAGCAAGATGCTGACGCTGCATGGAACCCGGTACTATCTGGTCTACGAGAACACAGGCATTCAGGACTGGATTATGCTCAGCCTTGTCCCGGTCAGCGTTGTTAACGCCAGCATGGATACGCTGTGGCACCGGACGGTCGAGATCGTGACCGCTATTGCGTGCCTGCTTATGGTGCTGCTCATCGCGCTCATCGTGCACAGAAGCCGCGATGCGCTGCGTCGGAGAGATACCGAGATCCTGTATCGGGATGAGCTGTTCACCCGGCTCTCACGCAACGTGGACGACGTTTTCTTCATGCTGGATGCCGAAACCTCCCGCACGGACTATGTCAGCCCGAACATCGAGCGGCTGCTGGGCGTGCCGCTCGAGCAGGTGCAGCAGGACATCCGTGCACTGCGGGCGCTGCACCCGAAAGACTCTCCCGACCACGATAAGAACTTCCTCGCGGGGATTCAGTGCGGCGAGCAGAGCGAATGGGATGCCGATTATGCCCATCAGCAAACCGGTGAGCGCCGCTGGTTCCACATCGTCGCCATGGGCAGCGAGGTCGCAGGCCGGACCAAGTACATCCTCGTGATGTCCGACCGCACGGCTGACCGGAAGATCAATCAGGCACTTTCCGAGGCGGTTGCGGCCGCCGAAGCCGCCAGCCGCGCCAAGAGCACCTTCTTGTCTAATATGTCGCACGATATCCGCACACCGATGAATGCGATCATCGGCTTTACTACCCTTGCGGTCAGCAATATCGACAATCAGGAACGGGTGAAGGACTATCTGACCAAAACCCTCTCCTCGAGCCGCCACCTGCTCGCGCTCATCAACGATATTCTGGACATGAGCCGCATCGAGAGCGGCAAGCTTCATCTGGAGGAAACCGAGGTCAACCTCGCCGAGATGCTGCACGATATCAAGACCATCGTCAGCGGACAGATATACGCCAAGCAGCTCGAGCTTTATATGGATGTGCTTGACGTTGCCGACGAGGACGTTTACTGCGACCGGACACGTCTGGGGCAGATTTTGCTCAACCTGCTGTCCAACGCCATCAAGTTCACGCCGGCGGGCGGCACGGTCTCCGTGCGTATCCGGCAGCTTGCCGGAACCGTGCGCGACTGTGCACAGTACGAGTTCCGCGTCCGCGACAACGGCATCGGCATGAGTCCGGAGTTCGCGCAGAAGATTTTTGAGCCGTTTGAACGCGAGCGTACCTCCACGGTCAGCCGGATACAGGGAACCGGTCTTGGCATGGCCATCACCCGGAACATTGTCGAGATGATGGGCGGCACAATCAAGGTGCAGACCGAGAAGAACCGGGGCACCGAGTTTATCATCTGTCTGCCGCTGCGCGTGCGGACCGGAACCCGCCGCGAGGAAAAGATTGCGGAGCTTGCCGGCCTCAAAGCGCTGGTGGTGGACGACGATTTCAACACCTGCGACAGCGTGGCAAAGCTGCTGACCCGTGTGGGAATGCGTGCGGAGTGGACGCTCTCCGGACGGGAGGCTGTGCTGCGTGCACGGCAGTCCATCGAGCTGGGCGACCCCTGCCGCGCCTATATCATCGACTGGCGGCTGCCGGACATGAACGGCATCGAGGTCACGCGCCAGATTCGCAGCCTGAATGATGACACCCCCATCATCATCCTGACCGCCTACGACTGGTCGGATATCGAAGCGGAGGCGAAGGCGGCAGGCGTGACGGCCTTCTGCTCCAAGCCGATGTTCCTGTCCGACCTGCGCGACACCCTGCTGACAGCCATCGGACACATGCAGACGGCAGATGAGCAGGACATCCTGCCCGGGAAAAACGCCGACTTCCGCGGACGGCATATCCTGTTGGTTGAGGATAACGAGCTGAACCGTGAGATCGCAATGACAATCCTGCACGAGTACGGTTTTCTGGTCGATATCGCCGAGAACGGCGCGGTCGCGGTGGAAAAGGTCCGCACCTCGGACCCGGGCCGCTATGATCTGGTGCTGATGGATGTGCAGATGCCGGTCATGGACGGCTATACCGCCACCCAGCGCATTCGTGCGCTGAAGGACCCGGCGCGCGCCGCAGTCCCGATCGTTGCCATGACGGCCAACGTGTTCGAGGAGGAGCGAAAGCAGGCGTTCGACTGCGGCATGAACGGCTTTTTGTCCAAGCCGATCGTGGTTGAGGAGCTGATCGACGCGCTGAAGGGCATTATGCACTGACCGCGCCATGCGGATACATCAAAACCCGGAGTACCGGCCGAGAACGGCTGACGGTACTCCGGTTTTTTCGGATATGCAGAGGAAAATAAATGCCGCTGCGCCGCAATCTTCGCTTTCCTTTTCGGTCGGGAAATAGTATAATTATGGCATGGGAAAAGGAATGAATAAATTTTACCGAAGGAGGGGCAGAACATGAAAAAGCGATCAAGAATTGCTCTGCTGACCGCACTTCTCACCATAGTGTTTGCGGCGGGTATTGGCGTTTACAGCAACTATATCGGAATGCAGATTTATCAGGAAAGCTCGAATCATCTGCTCGAAAGCTATGCGCAAATCTCCAAGACCTTCACGCTGTTCGTGCAGCGAAACTGGACCGTGCTGAGCCAGTGGGACAGCCTGATGAGTAACGTACAGACTGATGAAGACGTTGACGAGATATGGAACACGATTCAAGACAACCGATCGTCGTGGCATTACAGCGATTTCTATATGGTCAATCAGAACTCGCAGTATCTAACAGCAGATGGGCGAAAGGGCAGCGCCGACAGCATCGACGGCGTTTTTCAGGAGATGTACAGCAAGGGCGGGCCAATCGTCTCCACCTATACGGCAACCTACGGCGTGCCCAAGATCGCGTTTGCGATGCCGATGAGCCGAAATCTGACGCTGGACGGCGTGACCTACACCGGTATCGCGGTCAGCTATGATACGGACGTGGTCGATGATCTGGTTGACGGCAGTATGTACGGCGGACAGAGCGACTGCTATGTGGTGCGCTCGAACGGCGACATCGTGCTGGAGTTTGAACCGCAGACCGAGCTGTGCGCGGGAATGACCAACCTGTACGACCTGTCCAACCACGCTGACTGGAAATATGGCAGCATGGACGATATTAAGGACTGCATTCAGCTTGGCAAGAGCGGAAGCGCGCAGTTCACCTGCGATGGGACGAGAAACTATCTGGTCGCGATGCCGACCGCGTTTCCGGACTGGTCACTCGTTGGCATCATCCAGGCGGATGAGGTGGACGGTGCACTGTATGACGTGCAGAATTCCTCGCTCATCCTGCTCGGCGCACTCTGTTTTTTCACCGTCATCATCGTGGTGCTGGCGCTGGGGATGGAGAGCCGGCTGCGCCTTAAGAACGAGGAAATGGAGCGGCTGAACCTCGAGCGCGAAAAGATGAAAAGCGACCGTTTCCTGCAAAGCATGAGCCGCATCGTCGATCGGTATTCCATCGTCAATCTGGATACCGGACGCTACCGCTATTATGAGCTGCGGTTCGATCAGCCGCTCTATCCGACCTCCGGACAGTATTCGGAAATGGTCGAAATCATCTCTAAACGCTATGTCGCGCTGATCGATACGGAAAACGCCAAGCTTTCGCGGCTGCTTACGCCGGACTATCTGCGCAGTGTGCTCCGCAAACCGGATGACAACCTCAAAATCGAGTATTGCAGCCGGACGGAGAACGCCTATATGGTGATGACCGTCCTCCCGGTTGAGTGGCACGCGGACGGCACGGTCTCCGTGATCATGCAGGTTGTGCAGGATATCGGGCAGAAGGTCGAGCTGGAAAACATGGCAAACACGGACGGTCTGACCGGCCTGTTCAACGAGCGCTATTTCAGTCGGGTCCTGAACATCTGTGAGGCGAAAAAGCTGCCGTTTGTGCTGTATTACCTCGATCTCGACCGCTTTAAGCCGATAAACGACACCTACGGTCACGCCATGGGAGACCGGCTGCTCAAGGAGATCAGCGCGCGGCTGCTGCGCTGCATCCGCAGCCGGGACTACGCCTTCCGCATCGGCGGCAATGAGTTCGCGCTTATCGTCAGCGCCGATATGGACGAGGAGCAGCGCAGCCGCATGGCCGAGCGCATTCAGACTATGCTCTCTGCGCCCATCGTTATCGAAGGAAAACTGCTTTCGGTCGGCGTCAGCTGCGGCTGCGCCTGCTATCCGGAGGACGGCGACGCTTCGCAGGTGCGCATCACGGCGGACAGCCGTATGTACGCGGAAAAGCAGCACCATCACGAAGACGACCGGACGGAGGAACAGTCATGAAACACAAAACCCTGCGGTGCGCCGCAGAGACAGCCGCCCTGCTGCTGACCGTGGCAATGCTGACGTTCCTCATTGCCGGACTGCATCAGCACGAGCCGGACAGGGAGCTTTCCACCCTTGATACCGGCTGGTATCAGCTGACGAACGGCGTGCGGCGCGAGATTACGCTCCCGGTCACGCTTCCGGCTGAGCCGGGGCAGACGCTTACCCTGTATAACGACACGCTGACCGCCCGCGATGCCGGAAAGCTGCTGAGCGCGCGCGGCGTGGAATACGGCATCGAGATCCGTGCGGGCGAAACGCTGCTCTATCGCTACGAGGACAACGCTTTTCCGAAAAACACGCAGATGAAGGGTCGCCTGTGGGCGGATGCGGAGCTTCCGGACAATATCGGCGGACAGACGCTCAGCCTGACCTTTACGCAGCTTTCCGACCGGACAGACAGGTTTGACGCGCCTTTGCTCGGCTCGGTGCGGAGCATCACCGGCCACCATATCCAGACCTCACTGTTTTCCCTGGTCATGATGCTCGCCATGGTCATCCTTGCCGTGCTGGCGCTGCTGATCTTCTGCTACATGAGCAGCTGCGGCATCCACGAGCGCCGCTTCCTCGATGTGGCGGTCTTTCTGCTGCTGTGCAGCCTGTGGTGCCTGACCGATTCCGCTCTGTATCAGATTTACGGACGGGATACTGCCGCCGGAAGCGTCGTTTCCTTTTACGCCTTTATGCTGATGTCTATCCCGATGGTGCATTTTGTCCGCAACACGATAAGCGGCAGACGGCAGCTCGTTCCCGATATATGCATTGCGCTGTTCTGCGCCAACGCGCTCGCACAGGGCGCGGCGTACCGGCTTTTCGGCATCCGGTTTATTGATATGCTGCCGCTGACGCACCTGCTTCTGACGGCAGGCGTTGCGGCGATGCTGATCGTGCTGCTCCGGTCGTACCGCGAGCAGCCCTCGCAGCAGCTTCGGCTGCATATTGCGGCGTTTGCCGCACTGGGCGTGTTCGGCGTGGCAGCGCTCGTCCTGTACGGCCTGCTGCACATCTACTGGTACGATGCAATATTCCAGTTTGGCGTGCTGCTGTTCATCATCCTGCTCTTCCGTGAGCTGCTCGGACAGGCGACCGAGGATATGCGCTTTCACATGGAGCACCGCATCAGCATCAGATGCAGCGTGAGGATCGTATGACCGGTCTGCCGAATCGCCGCGCGTTTGAGGAATACATGGAGCGCATCCGCACCGGCGAGGTCGGATGCCGCGATGCGGTGCTGACCTATATCCGGCTGGAGGGCTTGAACGAGCGCAACGACCGCTTCGGCCTTCAGGCAGGGGATGAGGCGGTCATCGCCGCCGCGCGGTGCGTTGCAGACTTTTGCCGCGCGTGCGTGGACGGAGGCGAAAGTGTATCGTGCTTCCGCACCGGCGGAAACGAGTTCGCCCTCATTCGTCCCGAGCCAAGGGCAAATTCGGGGCAGCTGCACCGGCAGTTCAGCGCGATCGTCGCGCGGTACAACCGCACCTGTGCGCCGCGCGCCCGCATCACGATGACCTACGGCTTCAGCCGCCTGTGCGACGAGGACGGAAAATCGCGCAGCATCAGCGCATGGAAGGCGGAGGCGGACGCCTATTTGAAGAGAAATGCAACCAGACTGGGAGGGGACACGGAATGACAACCAATCTACATTATCTGATCGCCGGGATGGCGGTGCTGCTGGTTGTTCTGTGGCAGTATTCTCATCAGCGGCAGATGGATGACCGGAACAGCCTCATGTTCCGCCGCCTGCTGACCGTCGTCAGTCTGGACGTTTTCACCGAGCTGGTGAGTACATGCTTCATCCTGTACGCTCCGTACAGCTTTGGCGTCGGCCGCATGCTCTCGAACACCGTGTTCTATCTGTTTCAGGCGATCCTGCCGCTCATGCTGCTGTACTATGTCTGTACACTGTGCTCGAGCCGCGTGATCTCCACCGGAACCGTACTGCGCATGGGCATTCCGACTATCGTTTTGGTTTTTATCATTCTGACCAACCCTTTCACCGAAAAGCTGTTCTATTTCGACAGCACCGGCTACTACCACGGTCCGTGGTATCTGCTGCTGTATGTCAGCGCCCTGCTGCACATCGCAGCGGCAGCGATTTTTGTCGCGGTGCACCGGGATGCGGTCAGCCGCCGCAATCTGACGGCGCTGCTTACGGTCTTTTTGCTCGCCGCCTTCGGCATCGCCGCGCAGGCCGTCAATCCCGCGGTGCTGACGATCGGCTTCGGCCTTTCGCTCAGCATTCTCGCAATGTATCTGACCATCAACAATCCCTGCGCGTGCATGGACAGCCTGACCGGACTGAATGACAAGCAGTATCTGCTGCGCCGCATGAACGAGCTGACCGACGCACACAAGGCCTTTCACATCATCACGGTCTACGCCTACCAGCTTGACCACATGAACAAAGTCTCGGGCGTGCAGAGCGGCGACGAATTTCTGCGCCGCGCGGCAGAGCACATGCAGGAGATCGCGGGCAGGAACGTGTTCCGCGTGACAGGCAAGCGGTTTCTGCTGCTGACGTTCTCGCTGCGCGAGTACGAAGCCTGTCTGACGAGTCTGCGGCAGGTGTTCCGCACGCAGCCGGATGACGAGCAGGCCGCTCCCTCGCCGGTCATCCTGTGCGGCGTGGTGGGCGCGGAAAAGCTGGGAACGGGCGGTCTTGTGCTGGATTATGCGGAATATCTCGAATCTCTCGCAGCACGCCGCGGCGGGACTGAGGTCATCCAGAACGACCGCAAGAACAGGGACAGTTTTTACTACAACAAGCAGGTCGAGCAGTTCCTGCACCGCGCGATCGACGAGGATCTGTTCGAGGTCTATTATCAGCCGGTCTATTCGCTGCATCAGCAGCGCTTTGTCACCCTTGAGGCGCTCAGCCGCCTGCGGCATCCCACGCTCGGCTGGATCTCACCGGATATTTTTATCCGCCTTGCGGAGAAGAACCGCCTTATCAGCCAGATCACCGAGCTTCAGCTGCGGCGTGTCTGCCGTTTTCTGCGCGAAACCCGGCGCTCCGCGCGAGCATTGCGAACGTCAAGATCAATCTTTCGCCGCTCGATCTCATTCACAGCGATGGCGGAAGCCACCTGATCCGCATTCTGGATGAATACGGTCTGCCGTACTCCTGCTTCCAGTTTGAGATCACCGAGACGGTTGCGACCGAGTATTCCGCGAGCCTGACCCGGGTGGCGGAGAGCTTTCAGGCGGCCGGCATCGGCCTGTGTCTGGATGATTTCGGCTCGGGCTACGCCAACCTGAATACGGTCATGCAGCTGCCGTTCTCGGTCATCAAGCTCGACCGTTCGCTGCTGTTCCACATCTGCACGGACAAAAACGCCGCGCTCTTCTACCAGAGCATCGTATCCGCCTTCTGCCGTCTCGGCTACCGCATCATTGCGGAGGGTGTGGAGACGCAGGAGGAGATGGAGCTGCTGCGGAGCTGGAACGTGGACATGATTCAGGGCTATTATTTCTCCCGTCCCCTGCCGCCGAGCGAGCTGCTGCGGCTGCTGACCGAGGAAGCCGTCGAGCAGATGTGACCGGGTGCGGCGGACCGCCCCAAAAAATCCGTGAAAAAATTTTTCAGAAGACGGAACCTTTTTAGACGTGCTTCGTCTAATAGAGAGAAAGAGAGCAGATACTGCTCTCTTAGAAAGAAGGCTTTTTACATGAAAAAAACACTGATGGTATTTGCATGCACGGCTCTGCTGGCTGCATCGCTTTCGGCCTGCGGCAGCAAGCCCGCCGAAAATAAGGATACCGGTACAGCATCGTCTGCGGCGGCCTCGTCCTCGAGCAGCGAACAGCAGCAGGAAAACACGCTCACCGGCTCGCTCGATGAGAAGAAGAACGGCATGTTCGTTGTAACGGATGCCGAGGGTGCCTCCTATGAATTTACCTACGATCCCTCCGATACGCCGAAGGGTCTGGACGATGCCGCAGAGGGCGATTCGGTCACTGTGACTTATACGGGCACGGTCTCCGAGGTCGATTCGTTTGACGGCACGATCGTTTCGGTCGAGGAAGCGGAGGCAGCACAAAATTAAAGACGCGGCTCCTTGCGCAGACTCCGTCGCGCTGCCGCTTGGAAAGAACGCAAAAAATCCCCTGCCGGGGACAGATTTTCTGTATCCCCGGCAGGGGATTTCGCTTTTCAGGACTTCTGTTCGGCCTTGTCCAGATACATCAGATAATCCGCCTTGCGGATAGCCTCTGTGATCGGATGCACGCCGCAGATGCCGCCGATGCTGACCGAAAGCTGGACATCCGCGAACTCCGACATGCGGATGCCGCGCACGACCTGCTGGATCTGCTTTTTCTTGTCGAGGAAAACTTCCTCGGTCATGCGCGGAAACAGCAGCAGGAATTCGTCGCCGCCGTAGCGGATCAGAATATCGGTCTTGCGAATGCAGGAGCGCACCGCGTCCGCAATGTCGCGCAGCGCCGCATCGCCTGCGGCGTGGCCGCAGCGATCGTTGATGAGCTTGAAGTTGTTTACGTCGATCAGCGCCACGCCCTCCATGCCCTCAAGGTGGGTGCGGTAGGTTTCAAAATAACGGCGCGAATAGACGTTGGTCAGCGGGTCGAGGAACAGCTGCATATCCTCGCCGCGCGTGCGGTCAAGCAGAAAACGTGAGCCGTTTGCGTCGATCCAGCGGCCCTCGTTGAGCCGCGAGACCAGCTCGAGCACGCAGGGCGTGCCGTTGATCGTAATATACTTGGAGATGACGAAATACATCTCATTTCGTGTAAATTCGAGCTTATTGAGCGTAGTATGCTCAGCATACGCCCGTGCAGAGATGCAGTTGGCGCAACCCACGTCGGTATCCCAGAATGCGGCGCAGCGCTCACCCGTGCGGTGCAGAACGCCGTCCGCATCGAGATCGAGCACGGCGTATTTTGTCGGGTCAACCAGACGGACGACATCAAAGAACGCGCTCAGACGCTGTATATCATCGGTGATCGACAGCTCGTCCGTTGCGCTTTTGTCTGTGCAGCGGAAGGGCGCACAGCTGTCCTGCACTTTCTGCGTGTCGGTCAGACAGCCGATTACGCCGACATAGTGACCGGGGGAGAATGGCGACCAGAGCGTACGCATCCGGATGTTGTGCCAGTGCTGCTCGTGCCCGACCGGCAGGAGCAGGCTGAGCGAAAGCTCATTGTTCTCGGGCGTTGTGGCCTTGAGGGCGGCTCTTAGCCGCGCAATATCGGCCGGCCGCAGCAGTCGGAGACTGTCCGGTTCATGCACGTTCAGTATCGTGCGCTGCTGCTGCCGCGGACGGCTTTGGTCGGCTATTATGACGATATCGGCGGGAACGTCATACTCAAACTGCACATCGCCGCAGCAGGAGACAAAGAAATCCAGCTTTTCCTTGACATAATCCAGCTCGCGCTGGGCGCGGTCGCTGAGCGGTACATCGCTCTTTTGCAGCAGCTCGGCAGACAGGCGCTTTGCGTCGCGGTGGAGCACCTGATCGGCGGCGAGCGTCGGCAGTGCGCTTCGGAGGCGCATGCTGATCTCATGAAGGCAGTCGAGCAGCATCGGGTTGAACGCGCCGCACTCTCCGTTGAGGATCATGGTGATGGCGGTGTCGTGGCTGTACGCCTTTTTGTAGCAGCGGTCACTGGTCAGCGCGTCAAATACGTCCGCCAGTGCGACCACCTGCGCCGAGATCGGGATCTGTTCACCGAGCAGGCCATCCGGATAGCCGCCGCCGTCCCAGCGCTCGTGGTGCCAGCGGCAGATTTCGATAGCGACCTTGACCAGCGGCTCGTCGCGGTATTGCGTCAACTCCTCGAGCATGGATGCGCCGACGGCGGGATGGGTGCGGATGATGTTGAATTCCTCGGGCGTCAGTGCGCCCGTCTTGTTCAGAATGCTCTCGGGGATGCTGATCTTGCCAATGTCGTGCAGGGCGGACGCGGTGGTAATGAGGCGGATCTTTTCCTCAGTCAGACCGTATACATCGGTCTTTTCGGTCAGCTTGCGCAGCAGCATTTCGGTCACGGTTTGCACCTGAAGCACATGCTGTGCGCTCTCACTGTTGCGGAACTCGACAATATGACTGAGGATGCCAATCATGACATGGCTGTTTTTCTCGTTCCGATAGATTTGGTCGGAGACCATGTCCATCAGCCGCTTCTGGTTGGCGTAGAGCGTGAGCGTGTTTTTGACGCGGCGCTGCACAATGAAGGAGTCGAACGGACGGCGGATATAGTCGGTAATGCCAAGGCTGTAACAGCGTTCGATAACCGCACGGTCCTCGGCGGCGGAGATCATGATGACTGGCAGCTCCTCGATCCAGCGGAACTGATTCATGCGCTCGAGCACGCCGAAGCCGTCGATTTTCGGCATATTGATATCCAGCAGCAGCAGGTCGATGTGCATATCCTGCTGGATCATGAGGAGGGCCTGCGCGCCGTCCTCTGCCTCTGCGTAGTCATATTCCTCACCGAGAATCGCCTTGAGCATTTCTCGGTTGAGCTCTGAGTCGTCAACAATCAGAATTTTCTGTCGGTTCATAGTCGTTCGACCGCAGCCGGGTCGCTTTCCCTCCCTTTGTTTACCGGAATTTGACCGGTTGCACAATTATATTATACTACCAATGCGATGCAGAATAAAGGAAAACTTCCGTCAGCGCCAACGGCGGAAATTTCTGTTGTGCAGGAGCGCGGCAGCATGTTATAATAAAAGATAAATTGTGCCGACCTGCGGCACAGACAACGAACAAGAGAGAGGACACCATCATCGGTATGAACAGACACAAACGGGTAAAATGCGCTCTGGCGCTTTTGACCATGCTGACGGCGGGGCTGCTGTCCGGCTGCGCCTCGGAGGCGGCATCCGACAGCACACTGCCGACGATTACCGTCGGCAGCGACACCTATCCGCCTTATGTTTATATGGATAATAACGGCGACATTACCGGTCTGGACGTGGATATTGCGGAGGAGGCATTCCGCCGCATGGGATACCGTGCGGAATTCACCACGATCGACTGGGAACAAAAGACCGAGTTGGTCGATAACGGAGAAATCGACTGCATCTGGGGCTGCTTTTCCATGGACGGCCGCGAGAACGACTATCAGTGGGCGGGACCGTATCTGGTGAGCCGTCAGGTCATCGCCGTCGGCGCGCAGAGCGGCATCGAGCAAATGAGCGATCTTGCCGGAAAGACCATCGCGGTGCAGGCTACCGGCAAGCCGGAGGCGATCTTTCTGAGCGGAGGCGAAAACGTCCCGGCCTTCCGAAATGTCATCAGCCTCGCTGACCGCGGTGTGCAGTATGCCATGCTGGACTGCGGCTATGTGGACGCAGTAGCAGGACACGAGGAGGCTATCCGGCAGTATATGAAGGACTACGGCGCGAACTTCCGCATTCTGGATGAACCGCTGCTGACGACCGGCATCGGCGTGGCGTTTTCCAGGCACGACACACGCGGTCTTGCGGCGCAGCTGACCGAGGTTGTCGCGCAGATGCGCGAGGACGGCAGCATGGAACAGCTAGTCGGAAAATATCTCGAGGTTCCCGCGCACAGTCTGGAGGTGGAGCAGCTTGAACAATAATTCCCGACGCATTGTCTTACGAGGACGTTCTGGTGCCTGTGCTTCGCAGCGGGGCTTTTGTTCCTCGGCGCGGTATTCCTGCTGTCCCGGCACGCGGATATGCGGGACTGCGAGCAGCGCATGACCGAACTGATCGACTTTGTAAAGGAGCAGTCCTCCTCCTATGTGCAGTATAACGAGACCGCCGTGGCCAAGGCGCTCGTGCGCGGAACGACCGCCGTTCAGGAACTGGAGGGCGTGACGCTTGACTGCGGCGAGGATGAGCTGCGGCAGTATGCGGAGCGGCTGGGACTGACCGGCATTTCGGTGCTGGATGCGAACGGCAGGCTGGTCTGCGAGTACAGCACGGACGGCATCGGCTATACCCGCCTGCAAACCGATCTGGAAGCCGGGCGCGTGCTCGCCGTGATCGGTCATCCGCAGAGCACCTATGTTCGGCGCGTGCAGCTGACCGACGGCTCGTTTGCCGACGTTGCCGTGCGCAGCTGTTCGGACGACCGCGGCGCGGTGCTTGGCTGGCGGCACACCGGGGCGGCGTTCGCAAAGAAATCCGTGCTCTCCGTGCAGAATCTGCTCGACGGCTACGACGCCGAGACCACGGGAACCGTGCTCCTGTCGGACGGCAACCGCGTAACCGCGTCGGACGATCTGTCCCTCATCGGTACGGATACCACGGAAAATAATCTGCTCCGCCGCATCCGCTCGAGCGGCCATGCCGACCGGCTGGTCTATGCCGGACGCAGGGGACTGACCCAATATTACGGCATGTACAGCCACGGGCGCAACTTCTACTACTATATATATGTCCCGGGCAGACTGCTCTACACGAACACGCCGGTCAATATGATCGTGGCATTCCTCGCCTGTGCGGTCGTTCTGACGCTGCTTCTGTTTGTGCGCCGAGGCACGGAAAAGAGCTTTCTCCAGCAGCAGAAAACGCTCGAAAAGGAATATCAAACCTCGCTTGAGCAGAAAAACGCCGAGCTTGAACGCGCTATCCGTCAGGAAACGGCGGCAAACCGCGCCAAGCGCGAATTTCTGTTCAATATGTCGCACGACATCCGCACGCCGATGAACGCGATCATCGGCTTCACCTCGCTTGCGGCCACCCATATCGACAACCGCGAGCAGGTGCTCGACTACCTGAAAAAGACTGCGACGGCGAGCCAGCATCTGCTCTCGCTCATTAACGATGTGCTCGATATGAGCCGCATCGAGAGCGGCAAGGTCTCGCTCGAACTGCGTCCGGTGCACCTGCCCGAGCTTGTACACGATCTGCGCGATATTATCCAGTCGAGCATCACCGCCAAGCGCATTTCGCTTTTCATCGACATGGTCGATGTGGAGGATGAGGATGTGGTTGCCGACCCCATGCGCCTCAATCAGATCATGCTCAACATCCTGTCCAATGCCATTAAGTTCACCCCGGTAGGCGGCATGATCACCCTGCGCATCGTTCAGAAGCAGACCGCACCGCATGGCAGTGTGGATTATGAATTTCATATCCGTGATACCGGCATCGGCATGAGCTCGGCGTTTCAGGAGCATATCTTCGAGCAGTTTGCGCGCGAGGAAACCTCGACCGTGAGCAAAATTCAGGGAACCGGTCTCGGCATGGCGATTACGAAAAATCTGGTCGATATGATGGGCGGCAGTATTTCGGTCGAGAGTGAGCCGGGGAAGGGCTCGGAATTTACGGTTTCCCTGCGCTTTCCTATCAGCGGAGAGCAGGCCGCGCCGCAGTGCATCCCGCAGCTTGAGGGTCTGCGCGCGCTCGTGGCGGATGACGACACCGACACCTGTCTGAACGTCAGCAAAATGCTGCGAATGATCGGCATGCGGTCGGACTGGACGACCTCGGGACATGAGGCTGTCGTCCGTACGCAGGACGCGATCGAGCAGGGTGACGGCTTCTATGTCTTTATCATCGACTGGATGATACCCGATCTGAACGGCCTTGAGGTCGTGCGCCGCATCCGCAAGATGATCGGCAGCAACACCCCAATCATCATCCTGACCGCCTACGACTGGACGGATATCGAGGTTGAGGCAAAAGCCGCAGGCGTGACCGCGTTCTGCGCCAAGCCGCTGTTCATGTCCGAGCTGCGCCGCGTACTGGCTGAACCGTTTCTTTCGGCAGAGCCTGCGGAGCAGACGGAGAAAAAGGCGGATTTCGCCGGAAAACGGCTGCTGGTCGTCGAGGATAACGCCCTCAACCGCGAAATCGCAGTGACGATGCTCGAGGAAGGCGGGTTCGAGGTGGACACGGCGGAAAACGGAAAGGTCGCGGTAGACAAGGTGCGCGAGAGCGCGCCCGGGCACTATGATCTGGTGCTGATGGATATTCAGATGCCGGTCATGGACGGTTATGCGGCCGCGCGTGCCATCCGCGCTCTGCCGGATGCCGAAAAGGCGGGTCTGCCCATTGTCGCCATGACGGCGAACGCCTTTGACGAGGACAGACAGAACGCAGAGAAGGCCGGTATGAACGGCCATCTTTCCAAGCCGTTCGATATGCAGCAGTTGCTCACGATGCTCCGGGAGAAGCTGTCGCCGTAACGCTTTCATTTTCATCGCGTTATTCGATAATGAAGCCGCCGGATCAGATTGAATAGGAAACGCAGGAAGCGTCCGTTAGGGATGCCTTCCTGCGTTTTTCTTTGCACACTGCCGGTACGGCGGATTTTTTACCTTTTTTTGCCCAGAAAAGGTTTACATTGCTTATCAATTAGCTTATGATAAAATCTGACAAAGGAGGTGGGCCTGTGCACGGAGTACGTCAATGGTGGGTGCGTCTGTCCATTGTGAACAAGGCGATTGTGCTGAGCTGCGCATTCGTCATTCCCATTCTGCTGGTGGTGGGACTGTTAATGAACGATTTTTATGATTACCGCGAGAAAAGCAATGATATCCTGTCCGAATATGCACGCTGCACGGACTACATGAACGCCATGGAGCAGGAAAATGCGCTTCTGAGCGAGCTGACGCTTGCGGCGCCCGGGTCCGATACGATCGACAAATATGCGGACGCCGTGCAGGACACCGCCTGTGCGTGGGAGCGGCTGCGCAGCGCAGAGACCGACGGCAACACACAGAGCGAGGTGCTCAAGCAGGTCATCGACCGCACGATGAAAAGCTATCGAGTCCGTCAGGAGACGTTCATCGCGCAGCTGCATGGCGGCACATTTGATGCGGTGAACTACGAAGCTCTGCGTACACAGGGCAGCTATCTGACGCAATACACCGACCAGCTGACGGAGGCCTTTCTGATGGAGGGACGCGAGGGCTATCTGGTCCTCGGTCAGCGGGGTACCGCGCAGAACATGGTATTTACCATCGTAGCCGCGATCGGCAGCGTGCTGTTTGCAGGCGCGATGCTGTACTACGCACGCAGCCTGCTGCTGCCGGTGCAGCAGATGAGCCGCGGTGCGCGCCGCGTCGCGGATGGCGAATATGACATTGAGGACTTCAACTTTGCACGCTCGGACGAGATCGGTATGCTCGCTGACTCGTTTAACCACCTCAAGCACCAGATCGCGCGGACGATCCACGCACTGGAAAGCGAAGCACAGCTGGAAAAATCCCTGCGTCAGCAGGAGAGCGAGGCAGCACGCCTGCGGCAGCTGATCGAGCAGAGCCGCTTTGCGCAGCTGCAGAGCCAGATCAACCCGCATTTTCTGTTCAACACGCTGCAGAGCGTGGCCAATATGGCCGGAATCGAGCAGGCGACCGTCACCGGCGACATGGTGGTGCGGCTGGCGAACTTCTTCCGCTACACGCTTGACCATGATGACAGCGTGGTAACACTCGACCGCGAGCTTGCGCTGCTGCGCGACTACATTTCACTGCAGGAGCTGCGGTTCGGTGAACGCATTTCGTTCGAGATGGACTGCGACAGCCGCTGTGCGGCCTGTGAACTGCCGAAATTCACACTGCAGCCAATCGTGGAAAACTCCATTGTGCACGGCATGCGCAGCCGCAGTGCGGGCGGCCGCATCCGCATTGTGACGCAGCTTGCACCGGAAGGCTGCCGCATCCAGATTACGGACAACGGCGGCGGCTTCTCGCGCAGCAAAATGAAACAGAACACCGCCGAGGGACACCGGTCCATCGGCCTGCAGAATATCGCGGGACGCATTGCGCTGTCCGGCGGCAGCTTCCGCATTGTCAGCTGTCCCGGATTGGGCACGACAGCCCGCATCATACTGCCCATGAAAGGGGAAGAGCATATATGTTAAAGGTACTGATTGCGGAGGACGAACCGCTGAGTCTGCAGAATCTGAGCGGACAGATGCGTGATTTGCTTGGCGCGGATGCACTCATCGAGGGAGTTGCGAACGGACGGGAGGCGGTTGAACGCGCCCGTCAAATTCAGCCGCAGCTGGTGCTGATGGATATTGAAATGCCGGTGATGAACGGCCTTGATGCGGCAGCCATCATCCACAAAGCCATGCCGGAAACGCACATCGTGTTCCTGACTGCCTTCGACCGCTTCGACTACGCTGTAGGCGCCATGCGGGCCGGCGGAACGGATTATCTGGTCAAGCCGTTCGACAGTGCTCAGATTACCGCCTGCCTGCGCAAGCTGAATCTGCTGCCGGAAAGCCGTCCGGCGGTACGCGGGGACAAGCCGGGAAATGCGTTCTGCACCCAGTTTTCCGTGTGGCTGGAGCATCATTACATGCGGGATGTGTCGCTCGATCAGGCGGCAGAGGCGATGGGCATGAGTGCGTTCTACTTCTCACGCTTTTTTCGCACCTCGTATAACCAGACCTTCCTTGAATACTTGACCGCCTACCGTATCGACCGTGCGGTTGAGCTGCTGCAGCAGACTGATATTCCGGTACGGGAAATCGCTGTTCGGGTCGGCTATACGGATGCAAACTACTTCACGAAGGTGTTCAAGCGGCATTTGGGCGTAACGCCTACCGAGTACCGCAATCATAACGCAAACTGAACGAGCCGCGCGGCAGGATTTACGGAATTTATACGGAAATTTACTATTCCTTCCAAAATGTTTATGCAAATGTCATAAAATAGAATGTGAAAATTTTCAGTACGCTGTGATTTTACCTGTCTACCGCAAGTATTTACGATGTTGCCGAAACTGGTCACCCTATATAATAGGAGATGGAAAGATGAATAAACGCTTTCGGTGTGTGATCGCCGGATGGCTGCTGCTCATGCTCTGTGCATGTACCGGCGGCACGGACGAGCCGCATATCCGCTATTACCGCCTTGCCAGCGGACAGAGCGAAAACTACCTCGCCAATCAGGCGTGTCAGCGCTTCTGTGATCAGGTGCGCAGGGAAACGGACGGCGCGATACAAATTCTGCCGAGCTTTGATAACGAGCTTGGCACCGATGCATCCGCACTTGAGCAGTGCGTGTACGGTGGAATTGATTTTGTACGCACGCCAATCTCGTCTGCCGCAGCGTATGCACCGCAGCTTGCGGCGCTGCAGCTGCCGTACGAGTACACCTCGGACAAGCACCTGTTCCGGGTGCTGGACGGCGCAGTCGGTCAGCAGGTGATGGCCTCGCTCGAGGACAAGGGCCTTACCGGTTTAAGCTATTTTTATGCCGGTTACCGGTGCTTTTTCACGACAGGAAAGGCGATCACCTCACTCGATGACATGAAGGATCTGCGGCTCGGCACCGAGGATTCCTCGCAGATGAAGCAGGTCATTCCGATGTGGGGCGCCGAGGCGGTGACGCTGCCGCCGGATGAGATCGCGCTCGCGCTCCGCACTGACCGGATTGACGGCGCCGAGAGCACGCTGCCTACCTATGTGGACAGCGGCTACTATCAGCTTGCACCGTACTGGACGTACGACCGACATTCCTACAACGCGGATGTGCTGGTCGCGTCCTCGGAAACGTGGGAAACGTTCTCACAGGAGGAGCAGACCATCATTGAGCGATGCGCCGCTGAGGCGGCTTCGTGGCAGCGCGACCACTGGCAGAGCGCAGAGGTTCGAGCAATGCTGCATGCATCCCGCAGCGGCTGCTACATGGCGCTGCTCGATGAGGAGCAGGCCGAAAAGTTCCGTGCAGCGGTGCAGCCGATTTACGAACACCTTTCCGATGCGCAGAAGGAGGTCGTGCAGGCCGTACAGGCACTGGCCGACAGCGATTAGCGAGAACCCCCTCCTTGTGCATGACCAGTTTGTTCGCAAACGTCCGCAAAACGGCGTTTTCGATAGAGGAAAACGAACAAGGAGGCTAAAAAGATGAAAATCAAAAGATTGATGGCAGGTCTGCTTTGCGGTGCAGTCGGTGCGGCAACCCTTGGTTTGTCCGGCTGCGGCAATGCCGCGGACAGCGGCATGATGGATGCGGCAAACGCCAATGCAGTTGCAGGCGGCAGCAGTGATCTGCCGGTCATCACCTGGAAGATGGGTTCCACCTGGGGTGACGGCAACATTCACTTCACCTGTGACGAGCGCTTCTCCGAGCTGGTCAGCCAGCTGACCGACGGACGATTCACCATCACCAACTATCCGGAGGGCTCGCTTTGTGCGGCAAACCAGCTGTTTGATTACGTCCAGAACGGCACCATCCAGTGCGGCGGTGACTGGGGCGGCTACTGGAGCGGCAAGGATACCGCTTTTGAGCTGCTCTCCACTACAATGGATAACTTCACCGGCATGGACTACTACATCTGGATCACCCAGGGCGGCGGCCTGAAGTGCTATCAGGATATGTACGGCAAGTACAACATGACGTATTTCCCGATTATGATCAACCACGCAGAGTCCGGTATCCGTTCGACCAAGCCGATCACTTCTATCAAGGACATGCAGAGCATGAAGATCCGCCTCGGCGGCGTTATGGCCGGCCGTGCAGCGGAAAAGCTGGGCATCAACATCACCACCGTTGCGGCAAGCGAGCTTTATGAGTCCCTGCAGCGCGGCGTTATCGACGGCGGCGAGTTCTCCACGCCGTGCTCGGATGATTCGCTGAAATTGCAGGAGGTTGCCAAGTACTGGTGCTCGCCTGCATGGTATCAGTCCGGCGGCGTCAACGGCGTTATGATCAACAAGGATGCATGGAATCAGCTCCCCGAGGAGTACCAGAACGCCATCCAGATGGCGGCTGAGATCTGCACCTCCGAGCAGCTGTCCCGCTACCTGTGGATGGATTTCGATTCCACCAAGAAGATGCTCGAGGAGGACGGCTGCGTCGTCACCAAGATGAACCAGGACGACTGGAATACCATCCGTGAGACCTGCCGTCAGGTTTACGAAGAAGAAGCTGCGAAGAATGAAAACTTCAACATGGTATACAGCTCTATGCAGGATTACCGTGAACATGCCGATACCTACCGCGCAATGCTCGGTGACTACGGCTGGGGCTTCAACTACGATGAATCCGAAAAGTGACCGACAGAGTGTTCCGTGCTCTCTTTTGAGAGCACGGAGCCTCAGAAGATGAGGTGTAATATATGAAAGTGATCAAACGCATCTGCGATGTGATCGACCTCGTCAATGACTGGATCGGCAGGATTGCTTCCTTCGCCGTTCTTGGCATTCTCGCGGTCATTGTTACCGAAGTCGTGCTGCGCCGTTTGTTCCACAGTCCGCAGATCTGGACGATGGACGTCATCTGCATGACCTTCGGCTGCTACATTATCATGGTCTGCGCCTACGGCTTCCAGAAGAAGGCCTTTGTTGCGGTTGATGTGCTGTATGCACGGCTTAAACCGCTTGCGCAGAACATTCTGCACCTGATTACCTATCTGGTGTTCTTTGTTCCGTTCGTATTCGTGCTCGTGCCCGAGAGCTTCGGATTTTTCCTTCGCTCGTATACCACGGGTGAGCGCGGCTACTCGGTATGGGCGCCGCCGGCATGGCCGGTCAAGCTGGCGCTGTTCGTCGGCATGACGCTGCTCGCACTGCAGGGCATTTCCGAGATGCTCAAGTGCGTGCGCGGCATCGGTGAAGCCGTTTCCGGCACGGATGATACGAAGGGAGGCGACGCTGCATGATGGAAATGCTGACCAATCTTGTCACGCAGTCCGGCGTGAGCGCAACACAGCTCAGCGCGATCCTGCTTGGCGTACTGTTCCTTATCATGATCATCGGTCTTGCGACCGGTCAGGAGCTTGCGTTCGTCCTCGGCGGCGCCGGTGTTATTATCGGCTATCTCGCCTGGGGCGGCCCGGGTATCACCATCGCCATGACCAAGGTGTACGACCAGATGCAAAGCTATTCCATGGTCGCCATTCCGATGTTCGTGCTGATGGCAAACTTTTTGACACATTCCAAGGTTGCGGATGGGCTGTTCCTCTCTATCCGCTACCTGCTTGGTCCTCTGAAGGGCGGTCTCGGTCTGGCAGTGATCGTGGTTTCCACCGTGTTCGCTGCCACGACCGGCATCGTCGGCGCATCCGTTGTTACCATGGGCATGCTGTCCGTACCGGTGCTGCTGAAGTGCGGCTATAAGCCGTCTCTCGCGTGCGGCATGGTGTGTGCGGGCGGTTCGCTCGGTATCCTGATTCCGCCGTCTATCATGCTGGTTTCGATGGGCTCCTATGCGAATGTATCGGTCGGCAAGATCTTCTTCGCCGCTATCGTTCCGGGTCTTGTCCTGTCGCTGTTCTACATGATCTATGTGTTCGTCATCTGCCATATCCACCCGGATTACGGTCCGGCGATGACCACCGAAGAGCTGGCTGCCATGCCGCTGCGTGAGCGCATCACCGGTTCGCTCATCAACCTGATCCCGCCGGTCATCCTGATCGTCGGCGTGCTCGGTTCCATCTTCACCGGCTGGGCAACTCCGACCGAGGCAGCAGGTGTAGGCGCACTGTTCTCGCTTATTCTCGCGATCTTCTACAAGCAGTTCAGCTGGAAGATGCTGTATGATTCGCTCATCGACACCGCAAAGACATCTGCGATGGTATTCATCATCCTGTTCGGCGCGTCTGCCTTCACCGGCATCTTCATGTCGCTCGACGGCGACCAGCTGATTGCAACCTGGATTTCGAGCGTTGGCATCGGCAAGTGGGGCGCGTTCGCAATCATGATGGCGATCGTATTCTTTATGGGCATGTTCCTCGACTGGCTGGGCATCGTTATGATCGTATTCCCGATCTTCCTGCCGATTATGGATATGTTCGGCTTTGACCGTCTGTGGATCGTCGCAGTTACGGCTGTTATGCTGCAGACCTGCTTCATGACGCCGCCGTTCGGCTTCGCACTGTTCTACATCAAGGGCATTGTGCCGCCGTCGGTCAAAATACAGGAAATCTACCGCGGCGTTATCCCGTTCATCCTGATTATCATCGCAGTGGTAATTCTGGTAACGGTATTCCCGCAGGTTGTATATTTCCTCCCGAATCTGGTAGCATCTTAATCTTTCTCCTGAGCTTCCGGCAGCCACCTGTGCCGGAAGGCTCATTTGCAGTAAGGAATAGCAGGTTTTGGGCAAAAAATGCCTATGGACTGTGCAGGATATGGTGTTATACTGGATAAGTACGCAAAAACGTACCATTTGTTACCTGTGTTATTTCGCAGTTCGATGCGGTTTTCCTCTTACCGTATTACCGTAAAATGGGAAATGTGTAGATGTGTTTGAACTGCGGAATAAACTTCTGTCTGCCGGATTGTTGGAGCATTTGCCGACGGCAGAACCCCCTACGGGCTCTCTGATCTGTTGAAAATCAGAGAGCCCTTGCTTATTCTTGCGTGGAAAAATTCCGCAAATCGCTTGACTTCTCGAAAAATTTCGGGTATAAGATTATATTGAACAGACAAAAATTCGATGATATACTACTATATAATGTATGCCTGTTTAAAGCCTGAACGGTACGTTCAGGCTTTCAGCGTATCATCGTTAAAGGAGGGGATTTATCGTGCAGACGCAGATTTTTACGGTGCATAAGCGGCATCTGGGACTGCGGGCGCCGACGGTGCTTGCCCTTGGCTTTGCGCTGACGATTCTGGTGGGTGCGCTGGTGCTGATGCTGCCGGTTTCGGCGGCAGACGGACAGATAACGCCGTTTCTCGACGCGCTGTTTACAGCAGCCTCGGCGAGCTGTGTTACCGGACTCGTCACGGTCAGCACGGCGGTGCACTGGTCGGTATTCGGCAAGTGCGTCATCCTGCTGCTGATTCAGATCGGCGGACTCGGCTTTATGTCCGTCGCGGCTATTGCGTCGTTTGTCCTGCGGCGAACGATCACGCTGCACGAGCGTATGGTGATGAGCGCGGGGCTTAATCTGTCGGACGGCGGCGGCATTGTCCGTCTGACACGGCGCGTGCTGTTCGGCACGTTCATCATCGAAGGGACGGGAGCGGTTCTGCTGTCCTGCCGGTTCGTGCCGCATTACGGTTTCCCGAAGGGAATCACAATGGGCGTGTTCCACGCGGTTTCGGCATTCTGCAACGCAGGCTTTGACCTGATGGGCACACCGGACGATCCGTTTCAGTCGCTCATCGGCTGGGCGGAGGATCCGCTCGTGAACATTACGCTGATGGCGCTCATCGTGCTCGGCGGTCTCGGCTTTTTCGTGTGGAGCGACGTGTGGGACAAGCATAGTTTCTGCCGTCTGCGCCTGCACACGAAAATCGTGCTGACGGCCACGGCAGGTCTGCTGCTGTTCGGCTTTGGCTG
The DNA here is from genome assembly GCF_003481925.1 of Butyricicoccus sp. OF10-2. NCBI lineage: Bacteria > Bacillati > Bacillota > Clostridia > Eubacteriales > Butyricicoccaceae > Butyricicoccus > Butyricicoccus sp. OF10-2. The sequence continues at coordinate 37,833 of NZ_QUMC01000029.1, forward strand.
GACGCTGCTGTTCGAGTGGAGCAATCCGGCAACGCTCGGTGCGTTTGATACTCCGCACAAGCTGCTTGCGGCGGCGTTTGAGTCCGTGACCCTGCGCACGGCAGGCTTCAACACCATCGACCTCGGCGCGCTTACCGGCCCGAGTCAGGCGGTGTCGTGCCTGCTCATGTTCATCGGCGGATCGCCCGGCTCAACAGCAGGCGGCATCAAGACCGTGACGGCGGCCGTGCTCGTGCTCACGGCCATCAGCGCCTTCTGCGGGCGCACAACGGTTTCGGCGTTCGGCCGGACGATTGCGCCGCGCAGCATCATGAACGCCGTAACCCTGCTCATGGCAGGCGGCGTGCTCTGTCTGGTCGGCGCCTGTGCGATCGCCGGAATCGAGGACGCACCGTTTCACCAGTGCCTGTTTGAAGCGGTCTCCGCGTTCGGCACGGTCGGTGTGTCCATGGGTCTGACACCGACGTTGGCGGCGGCTTCGCGCGTTATTCTGATCGTGATGATGTATATGGCCGTGTCGGTGTGCTGACGCTCGGCGTTGCCGTTTTCATGCGCCGCAGAGAGCCGCCAAGGCTCAAATACCCGGACGCAGATGTATTTATTGGTTGAGGCAGCATTCCGCAATTACATTTTCGGCATTTTGCGTGATGATGCCTTTATGGTGAAGTAGATTAAGCAGTTATCCAAAGGAGAGACAGATATGAAATCCTTTCTGGTGATCGGCATGGGCCGATTCGGTACCGCCGTTGCGCAGGAGCTGACCGAGCTTGGTCAGGAGGTTCTTGCCATCGACGAGAACGTCGAGAGCGTGCAGCGCATCGCGGATGATGTGACGCAGGTCATGCAGGGCGACGCGCAGGACGAAGCCGTGCTGGGGGCCGTCGGCGTGCGCAACTTCGACTGCTGTATTGTTGCGGTAGGTACGGATATGGAGGCGAGCATCCTCATCACAGTCATGCTCAAGGATCTGGGCGCGCAATACATCATTGCCAAAGCGAGAAGCACTGTGCATGCCAAGGTGCTCGAACGCGTCGGTGCGGACCGTGTTGTCCTGCCGGAGAGCGAAATGGGCTGCAAGCTGGCACAGCGCCTGGCACATACCAACGTGGTGGATTTTATCGGCGTGTCGGACGAATACAGTATTCTGGAGATACACGCGCCGAAAAGCTGGGTCGGCAGATCGCTGGTGCAGCTTGACGTGCGGCAGAAGCATAAAGTGAATGTGCTCGCCGTCCGTCATGGTGAACAGGGTGCACTGGATGCAAGTCCTAAGCCGGATAGAGCCATCGAGGCGGATGATCTTCTGTTTATCATGGGCGAAAATAAATTTGTGAGCAGGGTGGTGGAACTGGATTGATTGAGATACAGAGCCGTCAGAATGCCGCGCTCAAGCACCTTGCGCGGCTGGGACGGGAACGAAAATACCGCCGGAGCACGGAGGAAATGCTGTGCGAGGGCGAAAAAATGCTGGGAGAAGCACTGCGTTCGGGCGCGAAGCTGAAAACCGTGCTTGTGAGAGACGGCTGGGACAGTCCGTTCATCAAAGAGGCGGAAGGGCAGGGAGCTGTCCTGTATTCTGCACCGGATGCGCTGTTCAAACTCGCAAGTGAGGTGGAAACGCCGCAGAACGTCATCTTTTCCTGCGAGCAGCCGCAGTGGACGGCAGACGCGCTGGACGGAGCCGGGCAGGTGCTCCTGCTGGACGGCTTACAGGACCCGGGCAACCTTGGCACGATCTTACGCACCGCCGAAGCGTTCGCGCTCGGCGCCGTTGTGTTGTGCGAGGGCTGCGCCGATCCGTTTTCACCCAAGGTCGTGCGCTCGACGATGGGCGCGGTGTTCCGTCTGCCGTGCGTGACGCTGCCGCTTGCGGAGGCCGCCGAACGGCTGCACCGGAACGGTCTGCCGCTGTATGCCACCGCGCTGCACGAGGACAGCGTGCCGCTTTCCTCGGTGTCGCTTTCCAAAGCCGCCGTTATCATCGGCAGTGAGGGAAAGGGCGTGACCGAGCAGGCGCTCCGTCTGTCCGATAAGCGCGTTATCATTCCCATGAAGGGCCGTGCCGAATCGCTCAATGCGGGCGTTGCCGCGGCCATCGTGATCTACGAAATGACAAAATGAGGAGGCGGGCACTATGCCGTCAAGACTCAGCTATGTTTGGCTTTCGCTCAAGCGCGGACTCGGCTCGCGCACAGCTGCCGAGGTACTCGATGCCTTCGGCTCTCCGGAGGCGGTGTTCGCTGCCGACCGGCAGGCACTGACAGCTGCGCCGTGTGAGCTGCGCAAGACCCATGTCGATCTGCTGTGCGACAAGGATACGTCCGAAGCCGAGCAGGTCATCCGGTCCTGCACGGAAAAGAATATCCAGATCATTACCATCGGCGACAGCGCTTATCCGGACCGCCTGCGGGCGATCCCAGATCCGCCGACCGTGCTGTATGTGCGCGGACGCTGGCCGGATTTCGACAGCGTTCCCGCCGTAGCCGTCGTCGGCACGCGCAAGGCGACGCCGTATGGCCTGAAAGTCGCCGATCAGATCGGCACAACGCTGGCCCGGACGGGCATGATAACCGTCAGCGGCATGGCGCTCGGCAATGACGGCGCGGCACACCGCGGTGCGCTGAAGGCGGGCGGTCTGACCGTCGCCGTGCTGGCGGGCGGTCCCGATGTGTGTTATCCGCCGCAGCACCGCAGCCTGATGGGCGATATCCTGCTCATGGGGGCTATCATCAGCGAATATCCGCCCGGCACCGAGCCGCACGGACGCAATTACCATCAGCGCAACCGCATCATCAGCGGTCTGTCGGTCGCGTCCGTCATCGTGGAGGCGAGCGACTGGCGTTCGGGTGCGCTCATTACCGCGCGTCACGCGCTCGATCAGGGACGCGATGTGTACGCCGTGCCCGGCCCGATAGACGCGCCGCAGTCGCAGTCGTGCAATGAGTTGATCGAAAAAGGCGAAGCCGCGCTGCTCAGCAGCCCGGTGACGCTCGTGCGCGCCTACGGCGGCATGATGCCCGAACAGGCGGTACAGCAGGCGTTCCGGCGCCAGACCGGCGAGTATCCGGAACCGGCTGCCAGAAGTGCATGGGAGGACATTCGCAGGCGTGAGCAGCAGGCCGAACAGCGCCGCGCCGCTGCCGCAGAAAAGGCGAAAGCCGAACCCAAAACACCGTCAGCAGCCGCAAAACCGCTGCCGGACGGCTTAAATGAGGATGAAAAAACCATCGTCACGCTTGTGCGGGATGGTGTGAGCACGCCCGAGGAGCTGATCGACCGCTGCGGTCTGGCAGCGCCGCGGGTGATGAGCCTTGTCACCATGCTGGAAATGGATGGGATTCTGCGCCGCGAAAAGGGCAGACTCATCCTCGGCACCTGGTGATAAGCAGGAGAGAGAAGAAAAGAAATACACGCATTCCGCACCGTTGGGTGCGCATTCAATAGAATTTCCGCAGGAAATTCATAAAAAGGGGGAGCATGGTCCAGACCACCTTCTCTTGCCGCTACGCGGCAATTCACCTTGTGTATCACCCTTTTTATAGAAGTGCGGAGAAAAGATTCGACGAAGGAGAAACTTTTCTCCGCATGGGATGTATCCGAACCCGCGGTTCGGTACATCCTCTCGTACGCAAGCGTGGTTGCGTACGAAATAGTTTTTGGAGGTTTTTATGTCTAAATTAGTCATCGTGGAGTCCCCGGCCAAGGCAAAGACGATCGGAAAATATCTCGGTTCGGACTATGTCGTCAAGGCTTCGATGGGACATCTGCGCGATCTGCCGAAAAAGAAAATGAGCATCGATATCGAGCACGATTTCCAGCCGGAATATGTGCCGATCGAGGGTAAAGATAAAATCATCAAGGAAATCCGCAGCGAAATCCGCAAGAGCGATTTCGTCTATCTCGCAACTGACCCTGACCGCGAGGGAGAAGCGATTTCGTGGCACATCAAGGAGCTGTTCAAGCTCAAGGACAAGAATTCCCGCCGCGTGACCTTTAACGAGATCACCAAGCAGGCGGTCCGCTCGGGCATCGAGAACCCGCGCGATATTGATATCGATCTGGTAAATGCACAGCAGGCACGCCGTATTCTCGACCGAATCGTTGGCTATCAGCTATCGCCGTTCCTGTGGCGCAAGGTCAAGCGCGGTCTGTCCGCAGGCCGTGTGCAGAGCGTTGCAACCCGTCTGGTCGTGGACCGTGAGAACGAAATCCGCGCATTCGTGCCGGAGGAATACTGGTCGATCGAGGCCCTGCTGCAGACCGCGGACGGCGGCAGGTTTTCAGCGCGCTACTATGGCGACGCGAACGGCAAGGCTGAGCTGAAAAACGAAGAGCAGGCGATGCATGTTGTCAACGCTGTTACCGGCAAGCCGTTCACCGTCGGCAATATCAAGCGCGGCAAGAAAAAGCGCACCGCCGCACCTCCGTTCATCACCTCGACGCTGCAGCAGGAAGCCAGCCGCAAGCTGAATATGACGCCGCGCCGCACGATGAGCATCGCACAGGAGCTGTACGAAGGTATTGAACTCGGTGAATACGGTCTGACCGGTCTTATCACCTACATGCGTACTGACTCGCTCCGCCTGGCGGATGAGGCCACCGCTGCCGCTGCCGGATTCATTCGCGGTCGCTACGGCGAGGAATATTATCCGGGCAAGCCGCGTGTGTTCAAGACCAAGGGCAACGCGCAGGACGCGCACGAAGCCATTCGTCCGTCCAACGTGCAGCTGCTGCCTGAAGAAATCCGCAAGTACCTGACGCCCGATCAGTTCAAGCTGTACCGCCTGATCTGGTCGCGCTTTGTGGCTTGCCAGATGGCAGACGCCATTCTCGATACGGTTTCCGCCGACATTGTCTGCGAGGGTCAGGTGTTCCGTGCATCCGGTCATACGGTCGCGTTCCCGGGCTTTACTGCGGTTTACGAGGAGGGCACGGACGACGAGAAAAAGCAGGATTCCGCAGGAAAGCCGCTGCCGCGCTTCGATCAGGGCGACAAGCTGACCGCCGAGAAGATCGAGCCGTCCCAGCACTTTACGCAGCCGCCGGCTCGCTACACCGAGGCATCGCTCATCCGCGCGATGGAGGAACGCGGCATCGGCCGTCCGTCCACCTACGCGCCGACGATTTCCACCATCATTGACCGCGATTACGTCACCAAGGAGAACAAGGCGCTCCGTCCGACACCGCTCGGCGAAGGCGTTACCGGCCTGCTGGTTGACGAGTTCAAGTCGGTTGCCGATTACGAGTTCACCGCCAACATGGAGCACGAGCTGGACGAGGTCGAAGCGGGCAAGCTGAACTATATCCAGCTGCTGCACAACTTCTATGACGGCTTTGAAGCCGCGCTCAAGCAGGCGGAGATCGACCTCGAGGGCAAGCGCATCAAGATTCAGGACGAGGTGACCGACGTTATCTGCGAGAAATGCGGACGCAACATGGTCATCAAGTCCGGCCGGTTCGGCAAGTTCCTTGCGTGCCCCGGTTTCCCGGAGTGCACCAACACCAAGCCCATCACCGAGGACACCGGCGCTGCGTGCCCGGTCTGCGGTGCAAAGGTCGTCAAGAAAAAGTCCGCACGCGGCTATGTGTACTACTCGTGCGACACCTATCCGACCTGCCAGTTTATGACGTGGGACAAGCCGCTCAAGACCAAGTGCCCGAACTGCGATTCCTCGCTGTTCCGCCACACCGACCGCGATTCCAAGGAGGTCACGGACGTTTGTCTGCGTGAGGGCTGCGGCTACAAGGAACTGGTCAAGGAGGGTCTGTCGCCTGAGGAGACCGAAAAGCGCCGCAAGATGCGCGAAGCGCGTGCCGCCAAGGCTGCGGAACGTGCTGCCGCAAAGGAAGCCGCCGAGAAGAACGGCGAGACCGAGGAAAAGGTCAAGAAGGCAACGAAAAAGGCAACGACTAAGAAATCCACCGCAAAGAAAACCCTGCCGTGGATGACCAAGACCACCAATAAATTCAAAAAGCTGAAGGACGAGGCCGTACAGGAGCTGACTGCCAAGCAGCAGGAGCAGTACGCCAAGGCTCTGGCAAAGTATGAAGCAGAAAAGGCGGCTGAGAAGGCGAAAAAAGCCGCTGAGAAGAAAGCAGCAGCGAAAAAGCCTGCCGCAAAGAAAAAGACCACGGCAAAGGAGAGCGCCGAATGAGTGAAATGGTAACAGTAGTCGGCGCGGGACTGGCCGGCTGTGAGGCTGCATGGCAGCTGGCACAGCGCGGTATCTCCGTGCGCCTGTGTGAGATGAAGCCGGTGCAGCACACGCCTGCGCACCACTCGGACGATTTCGCCGAGCTGGTGTGCTCCAACTCGCTGCGCTCGGATGAGCTGGCGAACGCCGCCGGTCTGCTCAAGGAGGAGCTGCGCCGTCTGGACAGCCTTATCCTCTCCTGTGCGGATGCACACCGCGTAGAGGCGGGCGGCGCACTGGCGGTTGACCGCGAAGCCTTCGCGGCAGCCGTCACCGAGAAGATCAAAAACCACCCGAATATCGAGGTGGTCTACGGTGAGGTAACGGAGATTCCGGAAGGCAGAGTCGTAATCGCCTCAGGCCCGCTGACCTCGGATACGCTGTTTGACGCCATCCACGCTAAGGTCGGCGGCGATTTCCTGCACTTTTACGATGCCGCCGCGCCGATTGTCACGGCTGAGAGCATCGATATGGATTCCGCCTACGAGGCTTCCCGCTACGGCAAGGGTACCGCAGATTACATCAACTGCCCGTTCTCCCGCGAGGAGTACGAGGCGTTCTGGAACGCACTGACCACCGCTGAGGAAGCGCCGGTGCACGGCTTCGAGGACTCTAAGGTGTTCGAGGGCTGCATGCCCATCGAGGTCAACGCGCGCCGCGGCTTTGACACGCTGCGCTTCGGCATTTTGAAGCCCATCGGTCTGCCGGACCCGAAAACCGGAAAGGATCCGTATGCGGTCCTGCAGCTGCGCCGCGACAACGCGAACGGTACGCTGTACAATCTGGTCGGCTGCCAGACCCACCTGAAATTCGGTGAGCAGAAGCGCGTGTTCTCCATGATCCCGGCGCTGAAAAACGCCGAGTTCGTGCGCTACGGTGTCATGCACCGCAACACATTTCTGGATTCTCCGCGCCTGCTGGACGCGACTTACGCGCTCAAATCCGACCCGCGCATCCGTTTTGCGGGCCAGATGACCGGCGTAGAAGGCTATGTGGAGTCCACCGCCTCCGGCTGGGTGGCAGGCGTGGCAACGGCCATGGACGTGCTCGGCAAACCGATGCCGACACTCGACCGTCTGACCGCCACCGGTGCACTGGCGACCTATATTTCCGACCACACGGTTGCGAAATTCCAGCCGATGAACGTAAACTTCGGCATTATCGAGCCGCTCGGCTATAAAATCAAGGGCAAGCGGGAGAAGAACACCAAAATCTCCGAGCGGGCGCTCGAGCAGATCGAAAAACTGAAGGGAGAGCTTTAATATGAGGATCATCGTTGATGCGATGGGCGGCGATAACGCGCCCGAATCCGCTGTATGGGGCGGTGCGCTGGCTGCGAAGGAATACGGCGAGGAAGTGCTGCTGGTCGGCAAGCCGGAGGTCGTAGCGAATGTCCTCAAGGAGAAGGGACTTTCCGATGTCAAGGGCATTACCATCATGCCCGCAAACGATCTGGTCGATATGCACGACGATCCCGCAACGGTACTCCGCCGCAAGCCGGATTCGTCCATGGCGGTAGCGTTCAAGCTGCTCAAGGCCGGTGAGGGCGATGCGCTCGTTTCCGCGGGCAACACCGGCGCACTGCTCACCGGCGCGACGCTGTACGGCGGCCGCATCAAGGGCATCCGACGCGGTGCGCTGGCACCGGTTATGCCGTGCGCGAACGGTCAGGTTATGCTGTGCGATGCGGGTGCAAACACCGAATGCACCGCCGAAATGCTGCTGCAGTTTGCGTTCCTCGCTTCGCTGTACGCGGAGAAGATCAACGGGGTCGTCAAGCCGCGTGTCGGTCTTGTCAACAACGGCACGGAGGATACCAAGGGTGATCCGCTCCGCAAGGAGGCTTACGCGCTGCTGAAAAAGGCGGGCGACGAGGGCCGTCTGAATTTTGTCGGCAACGTAGAGGGCAGCATGGTGCCGCTCGGTGCGTGTGATGTTGCTGTCTGCGACGGATTTACCGGCAATGTGCAGCTCAAGACCATCGAGGGTGTAGCCAAGTTCATGTCGAAAGAGATCAAGGGCGTGTTCATGGCCTCTGTCGGTACCAAGCTGGGCTATCTGCTGTGCAAGAAAGGCATGGACGACTTCCGCGAGGTGTTCAATCAGGACAAGATCGGCGGCGCGCCGTTCCTCGGCATCGCAAAGCCGGTCATCAAGGCGCACGGCTCGTCCAACGAAATTGCGGTGATGAACGCGGTCCGTCAGGCCATCGCGTACACCAAATCCGGCATGATCGATGCAGTAAAGGAAAACATTCAGTACATGACGGTTTCCGAGTGATCCACAGGAAGAAGGAACAAAAATGCTGAAAATTGACTATAAATTCAAGGATGAAAGCCTGCTCCGGCTGGCGATGACGCATTCGTCCTACGCGAATGAGCACCACGGCACGCACCTGCAGTGCAACGAGCGCCTGGAGTTTCTGGGCGATTCTGTGCTGGGCTTTGTCACGGCGGGTTACCTGTTCACACACTATCCCGATCTGCCGGAGGGTGATTTGACCAAGCTGCGCGCGGCAGTCGTCTGCGAGGGCGCACTGGATGAGATCGCGCACGAGATCGGTATCCCCGAAGCCATCCGTCTGGGACACGGTGAGGAGATGGGCGGCGGACGCAAGCGTGCGTCCATTCTCGCTGACGCGACAGAGGCTCTGCTCGGCGCTATCTTTATGGACGGCGGCATCGAGCCTGCCCGTGCGTTCGTGCTGCGGTTTATCCCGCATAAGGTCGAGGTTGCGCTGGCAGGCGGCGCGTTCAAGGACTACAAGACCATGCTGCAGGAGATCGTGCAGAAGAACAAGCAGGAAACGCTGGAATACCGTCTGGCAGGGCAGTCCGGCCCGGACCACGACAAGCGGTTCACCATGGAGCTGCTGCTCAACTCCAATGTGTTCGCGCAGGGCATCGGCAAGAGCAAAAAGGAAGCCGAGCAGATGGCGGCGAAGAAGGCTTTGGAAAATATGGGATGCTGACGCTTATCGCCAAACCGCAATAGAGATAAACGGCAAAGAGGTCGAGAAATCGACCTCTTTTGAGGCTGTCGAAAAACTAACGTTTTCCGAGCACGCTCTCGATCGAAACCACGCTTTCGATCGAATTCCGAAGAAAAAACGCGCCTTGCAGGCACATTTTTTCTTCCCTTGTATAAATTCCGAGATACATGCTC